>CAZJZJ010000004.1:16761-59719 GCA_964550525.1 uncultured Methanosarcinales archaeon | reverse complement strand
GGTGTTAAGATTGATACTAAAAGATGTGAGGATGTAATTAAATCTGAGATATCATGGTTTGAAAATATGTTGCAGAACATGGGTTCTGTGAATATGCGTGCTTTAGAGATCTATGATTCAGTTGAAAAAGAGTATAATGCACTTACAAACAAGAAAGAAAAATTAAGCCTTGAGAAAAATGATGTATTGGCTATGATAGCTGAGATTGAAGAGAAGAAAAAAGGCCTATTCATAAAAACCTTAGAGGTTGTTAATAATAATTTCCAGAAAATATTTGGGGCTTTATCTAAGAAAGGAGAGGCTTTCTTAGCGTTAGAAAACCCTGAGAATCCTTTTGAAGCTGGGTTGCGTATCTTGGTTAGGCTTACAGGTAAGAAGTTCCTTGATATAAGAAGCCTTAGCGGTGGTGAGAAAACTATGACTGCACTTGCTTTCATATTCTCAATACAAGAGCACGAACCGCATTCTTTCTATGTGCTTGATGAAGTTGATGCTGCACTAGATAAGCATAATTCAGAGAAACTTGCAACTTTAGTAAGGAAATACGTAGAGAAAGCACAGTATGTTGTTATATCTCATAACGATGCACTTATTTCTGAAGCAGATAATCTTTACGGTATCTCTATGAACGAGTTTGGAATAAGTAATGTAACCAGCCTTAAGATCTAGTTTTTTTCTATTTTGGTGAAAAAATCAACACCAGTGCAATAATTAAGAATACAAGCAGTAGCACTAGAAGAATGATGTCTGCTCTTTTGTTCTTTAATAGTTTCATTTTAATGGTTGTTTGTTTTTGTAGTTTTTATGTTTTTTGTTTTTAAATTAGGTGTTTATTAAAAAAATCAATTATCCTTTGTTCATATTCCCGTGTATATAATAAGTGCCCTTCACCATGGTCTGTTTTAGGCATTATCCATAACTCTGTGCTGTCTTTATTTGAGTTTTCGTATACTTGATGTGCGTTTTTTACATTAATCTGGCTGTCTCTATCACCATGTATAATTAGGATGGGTGTTTTTAATGCTTTTATACTTTCCATTGGAGATACTTTAGAAATATCAAGCTTGATTGTCAATCTGCTGAATAACTTAGTTAGTTGTACAAAAGGCCATTTAGTAAAACCTGGAAAAATCCTATAACTATCCTTAAGCATATTATCTAAACTAGCATAAGAAGAGTCTGCTACTATAGCTTTTATGTTTGTTTTATCAGCTGCCATAAGTATTGTAGCTGCACCCAAAGAAAAACCCAATGCGCCTATCTTATTTTTGTTGATATCATTTCTTGTTTCTAGATACTTCATAGCAGCAATTAAATCCTTTTGCTCTTTATAGCCAATTGTTGTATATTTTCCTTCGCTCTCTCCAAAGTACCTGAAATCAAAAAATAGAAGATTGAAGTGTGGATGCAAGAACTCTGCAAAACCTAGCACATTTGCTTTATCAAACGGATAACCATGACAGATTACAATTGTTTTATCGCTTTTTTCATTCGGGATAAACCATGCTTTTATCTGGATATTATCAGATGTTTTAAAAGTTACATCCTCGTATTCAAGGGCCATTCTAGAAGGATGGTTGTTTGTTTTGAAACGTGGAGGATGTATCGAAACGTAAAATATGTATAACGAGAATAGAATTATGCCTATTAAGATGTAAATCAAAGGTAGGATGATATTTTTTGGTGTCATTTTTTCATAATCTTACACACAAAAAAGTGCTTGGGGGTGGGTGGGAGGCTAGATTTTTCGTAGCTTTGCTACGAAAAAACCCTCACTATCATTATCCTGCGGCCACAGTCTTAAACAATCTTTTACTTTTGGATTATATTTTGTTCCATTGAACTCCATAATTGGCTTACTTGATTTTAATCCTTTTAACTTTATCGGTTCAATCTCTGCATTATCGAATTTGTCTAATAGGAAAGAAACAATTGCTTCGTCTTCTTCTGGCTCTAATGAACATGTAGAATAAACTAAGGTTCCGCCTTGTTTTAAATTATTAAAGCCTGTTTCAATGAGTTGTTTCTGCTCTGCAGCCAGCCTTCTTATCATATTTGGATTCTTATAGTGCCTGTACCAGAGCAAGGAGCATCTACAAGTATCTTATCAAACTGCATATCTTTAAACCACCTGCCTTCCATTAAAGTGATTATAGAGTTGGTTATACCGCATCTCTGGATATTTAATCCAAGTGGTTTAAGTCTCATACCTTTGTAATCATTGCTTATTAGCACTCCTTTATTTTCCATGTATTGGGCTATCTGGCTTGTTTTTGAGCCAGGTGCAGCACACATATCAAGCACAACCTCTCCAGGTTTTGGCTGGAGCACGATTGGAGGAATCATACTTACTGCTTCCTGTACATAGATATAACCTAATTGGTGTTCTAATGTGTTGCCAATATCTCTTCTGCCTGTCTTATGTTCAACCCAGAAACCTTGTTTACACCAAGGTATCTGTTTAAGTTGCCAACCTTGTTTTTGTAGGCTGGCTTTTACTTCTTTGATTGGCTTCTTAAGTGTATTTATTCTTACAGACCTTCTTAGAAAAGTGAAAGAGCAGTCAATGAATTCATCGTAATTAGGGCAGATAGACTTGTACCTCTCTATAAAAGCAGGTTTAAGTTCTGACATTAGTTGTTGTTTTTTTGGGTTTGGTTTCATTTTTTGTTTTATTTAATACTTTTAACCATATACACTCCTTCTTTCTTGTAGCCTAGTTTTCTATAATACTCTCTTGCTCCAATTCCAGAAATAACTATTATCTTTTTCTTATAATAATCTTTGCATGTCTTCTCTGCTTCTTTTAGCAGCATCTTGCCAATACCTATGTGCTGAATTAGGCCTTTTCCTTTACTTTTTTTTCCAATCCCAACAGCAGAACCAAAAACATGTAGTTCTCTTATGAGAGCACTTTCTTCTGTGATTTCTTTTCTTAATTGACTGGATGGAAATCTTAATCTGCAAAAACCAAGCAGGTAATCATTCCATTCAGCTGAAATAAAGAACTCGTTTCCTTTTGAAGCAAGGTAGTGTGTTTGGATAATGTCTATATCTTGTTTTTTTATCTTTTCTTTACCTTTGTATCTGCCAATCTCTCTGCATCTAATACATCTACACTTTGGCTTAATCTTTTGTTCAATGTGTTGCCTTAGATTAGTCATATCTACTCCTGCTTCTGTCATGAATGTAGGTATATCTCGCTGTACTCGCATGATTCTACAGTATTCAGGAACATATCTCTTGAATTCTGCGATTAATTTCGCAGCTTGTTTTGTTGTTAATGGCTTGAATTTCTTTTTCTTCCACAATTTGTATAATTTAGTGCCTTTTAAAACCATACATGGGTATATCTTTAACATGTCTGGTTGGAAAAATTCGTTTTCAAAGATAGTGATTAACTGAAATAGGTCTTTTTTGTAGTTCATCCCAGGCAAGCCAGGCATCATATGGTAATTAATCTTAAAGCCAAGATCTTTTAATGTTCTTGTTGCTTTAATTGAATCAGCTACAGTATGCCCGCGTTTGATTTTTTCTAGAATATCGTCGAAAATAGTCTGTACTCCTAGTTCTACTCTTGTTGCTCCTAGTTTTAACATCTGCTTAGCATGCTTGAGTTTAGCATAGTCAGGCCTAGTTTCTATAGTTAACCCAACACAACGAACCTTTGCTTTCTCGTTTTTTGTTTGTTCACTATGTAGGTTTTTTTTTGTTTTATTTTTTAGCTTAAGTATTCTGTCTTGTACTCTTTTTGTTCTTTGCTTATTGTTAATATCTCCAGGTAGTTCGAAGAACTTATTGAACTTCTTTATATCTAATCTCTTTTTATTGAAGAAATGTTTGGAGAAGTCATTCATTGCTTTAAAGCAGCAAGTTATGAAGGTGTTTTGATATTTTTTTTGGAAACTTGGAAACGTACCCCCCATAATAATCAGTTCAATCTTGTCAAAATCCTTGTTCATAGCTGCGTATTGCTCTAATCTATTGAAAACTTGTAAATAAGGGTCATACTTGTTTCTTATTGCTCTCCTTGTAGCAGGCTCTTTCCCTGTATAACTCTGAGGAACTGAGCCGAACTCTGAGCCAGGGCCTCCTGGACACATTGCACATTTGCCATGAGGGCATTTGATTGGTTTAGTCATGACTGCGACTACAGCAACTCCACTAATTGTTCTTGTTGGCTTGATTGTCAGTAAGTGTTTGTACTTCTGCCTTTGTTTTTCAGTTAGAAAAGAAGCAATCTCTAGGTTAGTTGGTATCTTATTTAGTTTATACTTCTTAGAGACCTTGTTCTTAATAAGGTTGATTCTCTTTTGATCCTTTACTTTTTGCTTTTTTATTTCCTTGAAAATGTCAAGGCAGGCTTTTTTGAATTTTTCCATGTTTATACCTTAGAATTGGCTTATTTATAAATTTACCTTTTACTCGATGCAAATCGAAACCTTTATATATAAAATACCCTAATATTTACTCATATGGCAAAAGAGGCAGTGTTTAAAGGAGTTATAAGTTTCTTTGAAGAAATAGGTATTTATGATGTAGTCTTACCATTTATACTTGTTTTTGCTATAGTGTTTGCTATACTTGAGAAAACCAAGGTTCTTGGTACAGAGGAAGGGGCTGATGGTAAGAGATATACTAGAAAGAATATTAATGCAATTGTGGCTTTTGTTGTATCTTTTATTGTAGTGGCTTCTTCAAGGCTGGTATCAACTATAAATGAAGCTATGGGCAATATAGTTATCCTGTTATTGGTTAGTGTTAGTTTCTTGTTGTTGGTTGGTTCGTTTTTTAAAGAAGAAGACATACCTACTTATCTTGAAGGAGGTTGGAGAATTCTTTTTATGGTAGTAATGTTCATTGGTATTGTACTTATCTTCTTACATGCAGTTAAGACTGAAGATGGTGAAAGTTGGTTAGAATGGTTCTGGGAAGAGCATATGACTGACTGGGAAGCAAGTACTGCTGTAGGCTCAATCATACTTTTAATATTGGTTATTTTAGCAATGGTATTCGCTGTTAAAGGCGGGGGAGGACCCACTAAAGCGAGTAAGAAAGAAGAAAAAGAATAATATGATAGATTATAGACTATACCTAAAAAAGGAGGGGAATAATTATGGCTAATGCATATCAACTTGAAAATTTCATTGAAGTCCTAGAATCATGGGGTTTAACAGATGTTATGTTACCCTTCTTGTTAATATTCACACTGATATTTGCAATCTTAGAAAAATCCCATCTATTGGGTCAGGAAAAAAGAAATCTTAACACCATTATCGCGTTGGTTTTTGCGTTAATGGTGGTTATACCGCATGTTACAGATTCTTATCCTGCAGGAGTAGATGCAGTAGAGATAATTAATGAAGCTCTGCCAAGCTTATCAATAGTGATAGTAGCTATCCTGATGCTTTTGATGTTAATTGGCTTGTTTGCTCATGAGAAAGTATTCCTTGGACTTACTATGCCGGGTTGGATAGGGTTTATTTCGGTGATTATAATCTTAGTTATATTCGGTGGAGCAGCTGGTTGGTGGGATAGTGGATTTAATGGTTGGCTAGGAGATTTCTTTGGAGAGGATGCGATAGCGCTGGTAATCATTATACTCGTATTTGGGATTATAATTGCATTTATAACAGGTGACTCTAAGAAAGAAGAGAAACTTAGTTCTTTGCAACGTATGGGTATAGATTTTGGTAAATTATTTGGTAAATAAAAATGGCAACCTTATTAGATGCAACTGTACTGCAGGCAATAGCATCGATTTTTCCTTTTTTATTTGTTCTTGTACTTGTTTACGCTTTACTAGCAAGAACTAAGCTAGTTGGAGAAAATACCTTTGTGCACATTATCATAGCTTTGGCAATCTCACTTCCTTTCTTATTCTGGGATCTTCCTGCTAAAATAATTAGCACAATGGCACCATGGTTTATTATCTTCTTTATTTTCATAATATTTGCATTAATTGTGTTTAAGATAATGGGTGCTAAGGATGAGCAGATAGCAACAGCAGTAAAGATGCCTATTGTATACTGGTCATTGATCATTGTTGCTTTGGTTATACTTACAGCAAGTGTTACAAAGGTTTATTATGGGGAATACAATGCAAGCACTGTACCTGAAGGTGAGGATTCTTCAAGAACAATTGAATATGAAGGCGAGGATATCTATCTAATCTATCACCCTAAGATGCTTGGGTTTATATTTATATTCTTAGTAGCAGCATTTACAGTAGGATTAATGTCGAAAAGAGGCGTTGTTCCTGGTAAAAAATAATAAAGAATAAGAAATCTTTTTATTTCTTCTTTTTCATTCCACTTGTAATTCTAGAAAGCTCGTTAACATTCTCTGTAAGTGTAGGTAGTATTTTCTGGAATACCTTTTCTAAAGCCTTAATCTCAGTGCCAACACTTGCAATATGTGTGTCATATTCACTAACTTTACCTAGTATCCCTTTCTGTAGATTAGCAAAACTTTCCTTTAGATTATCAAACTCTTGGTGGATCTTTGCTATCTCAGATTCTGTTTTCTCTTTCCAAGCAATAATCTTCTCTACACTTTTCATTAAATCACTCCATTTTTCATCAATTATAGATTCTGCAATCTCTTCAATTCTTTCTTTATCAGAACTTTGATTAAAATAAGCAGGTTGAGCTTGGTTTAATGGTGGTGGTGCTGGTGCACCCATGGCAGGCGGCGGCGGTGGTTGAGGCTGGAAACCCTGAGGTTGAGGTGCCTGTATTGGGTTATCAACAGCAGGCATATCTGGATACTGACCGCCAGAAGGTATGCCTCCAACTCCTCCTTTTATATCTGCTTGATTCATTGCATCAAAGATGTCATGTGCTTCATATCCTTGTCGTTGAAGATTTTGTACTATCTGATTATTAGTAAGCCCTTGTTGTTTCATACTTAAAACAAGGTCAACAGGCGGTCCTCCTCCTGCAGCTGGTGGAGGCGGTCCTCCTTGTCCTTCTTGATTAGAATCAAATAATGCCATTATAGTCCCTCTTTTTAGGTGTTTTTATTAATAAGTGAATCTGCATATATAAACATTTCTATTTATTCTCCTGTATTATGTCTCTTACTATCTTTTCTACCTCTCCCTGAGTCACGAATTTAACTGGATTCCACATATTAATATACTTCTCAAGTACTTTTAAATCCTCTTTTTTTGCACATAACATAATCTCTTTAACTATTAAATCAATCTTGTTTCTTATCTCATTTATATCTCTTTTTACCTCATTTATGTCTGTGTTTATGGTCTTTATCTCAGTATTAAGCTTTTTATTGTTTCTTAGTATATTCTGCTCAGTAACCTGGGTTTTCCTTCTTAGATTTGTATATCGTTCTTCGAGAATTCTAAGTCTTCTGCCAACATTATTGATCTCATTAACAACATTAAAAGTAGCTGTAGTTACAGTTTTTTTAGGTTTGCCTCCAAAAAGCCCGCCACCTTTAGGTTTCTCTTGTGCTGGCTGCATTGGTTGAGGTAGGTTGTCTCCATTCATGTTTATATTACACCTCTTTATAAAAACATTTATATACTGTGTATATTTAGTAAATAATATAAAGCCTTATATTAAGTTTACGTTTGTATTACTGAGTAGTACATAAAAAAAGCGGTGGTATAGTTGGTTGGCTATAGTCAAGATCCTGGTGAATTTGAATACGATATTGTACGTGAAGGAGATGAAATCATTCTTAGAATAGATTGTGAAAGATTCCTTTATTTACCTTCTCTTGAAGATAATGCTATCGTGATGTCACGTACTATGGATATTCTGACTGAAGTTGGTAATGTAACTAAGATTATCTTTGCACAAAAACGAGATTATGAATATGATTATTATCAGACCCAGCTTATTGTAGAGATTGCCCATATATACAAACAGTTGATTAAAAACAAACAGTTCTTGTCATATCATGCAATGGGTACTGCACCTGGCGGATGTACTAAATGTTATGAAGGGTGGTACTCAACTTTGCAGCATATTGTTTCAAGGCTGCTGAAATCTGATCCTTTAGGAGCTTATGTGGAATTAAGAAGAACTGAAAGAAGAGAAAGGATAAAGTTACAAAACCTTCTTGATGTAAGGTGTGAACAGTGTATAAAAAAACAGATGTCTATACTTAACCACATCATTTCCTTACTTGATCACACCAAGCTTATAACTATTTCTAAACCATATTTAGCAGGTTATAAACTGGGTGACAGGTCTGTTTACAGGAGAGTATTCTCGCCTACGATTAAACCTGATTTTATGTTCACTAAACTCATGGCAACCTATCCTGCTGAAGGAGAGGAGCTTGACAATTATACTGTTGGGGAGGATACTGAGGTAACAATATTCGGATTTCCTGATTCTGTACAATACCTGTATCATGTGATGCCGCCTGAGTTCAGGTTAAGCGAAGAGAAATATGAGATACTTGATCTTGCACGTAACATAATGGCAGAACATAAGCCTAAGAAAAGCGAGTTTGTTGATCCACAACGTATGCGTGAAGTTTTCCATAACGTAGGTAAAGATCTTATTGAAGAACTAGTTAGTTATAGGAATGCAAGGTTAAGCAGTCGTGATATAGAACAGTTAGCTAAAATTTTAGTAAGATATACTGTAGGTTTTGGATTGATTGAGGTTCTGCTTGCAGATGAAAAAATTCAAGATATCTCTGTTAACAGCCCTCTGGGCCAAATACCTATATTCATTGTACACCAGGATTTTGATGACTGCAATACAAACATAATCCCTACAAGAACAGAAGCTGAATCATGGGCTTCTAAATTAAGGATGATCAGTGGTAGGCCTTTAGATGAAGCTAACCAAATCTTAGATACAGAATTAACTATACCTGGTGCTTCTACAAGGGTTTCTGTAATTACAGAGCCCTTAGATCCTACAGGGTTAGCTTTTTCTTTTAGGAGGCATAGAGATAAGCCATGGACTTTGCCTTTGTTTGTTAAAGTAAAAATGTTGACTCCGATGGCAGCAGGGCTTATTAGTTTCTTGGTTGACGGTACAAGGACTATGCTGATTGCTGGTACAAGGTCAAGCGGTAAATCTTCTTTGCTTGGAAGTATTCTTATCGAGATTATGAGAAGGTATAGGGTGCTTACTATAGAGGATACACTTGAGTTGCCTACTATATCTATGCGAAAACTTGGGTTTAATATCCAGCCTATGAAGGTTGCATCTGCACTTGCAAAAGGTTCAGCTGAGATGGATGCTTCCAGTGGTATCAGGGCTACTTTAAGACTAGGTGATAGTGCACTTATTGTTGGTGAAGTAAGATCTAAAGAAGCTGTAGCATTGTATGAAGCAATGAGGGTAGGAGCAGCTGCTAATGTAGTTGCAGGTACTATCCACAGCGACAGCCCATACGGTGTTTATGATAGGGTTGTTAATGATATAGGTATTCCTAGGACTTCTTTTAAAGCTACAGATGTGATTATTGTAGCAAACCCAATCCGTTCTGCAGACGGTTTACATCGTTTTAGAAGAGTTACACAGATTACTGAGGTTAGAAAAACCTGGGAAAAGGATCCTCTGCTTGAAAACGGTTTTGTTGATTTAATGAAATATGATTCAAAAACAGATATGTTGCAGCCAAGTGATGATTTGATTAATGGTGAATCTGAAGTGCTTAAAGCTGTTGCAGGCAACATAAAAGAGTTTGCAGGTAACTGGGAAGCTGTATGGGAGAATGTTATGTTAAGGGCAAAAATCAAAGAAACCTTGGTTAATTATGCTACAAAAGTTAAAGATATGGATCTGCTTGAAGCACCTTTTGTAATAAAAAGTAATGATATGTATCATCTACTGGTTGATAAGGTAAAAGATGAAGTTGGTTCAACTGATCCTAAACGTATCTTCTTTGAATGGAACGAATGGCTTAAACGTGAAGTAAAAAAGAAAAAAGTAAAGGAATAAAGGGGTGAATTATGCCAGAAATACCGCCTGAAGAAATTAAGAGTATAATGGCTAAGTATCGTAATCAGTTAAAGAAACGATTAGATATACCTAAGGAAACTTTTAAGAAAACTGGACAAACTAGTTCTCGTGAATATAGGATCTTTAAAGATGAGATTATGCCTAAACATATGAGTTATTACGAGAAGTTATGTAATTTCAGTGAAAAGATACTTAAAATAAAACCAGATAAAAAAAAGCTTGCAGCGTTGCAAGAGTCAATCAGTATCTGTCATCTTAATGTAACTCCTACAGGTGTAACAAGTTTTGCTATCCTGGCTCCTTTAATCATTATCTTTTTTGGTTCTTTTTTTGGTTATGTGTTAACAGGAGGAACTTTCTTTGTAATCTTTTTTATGCTTATAGGTGCAGCTTTATTAGGTCCTTTAGGTAATATCCCTCATTTTATAGCCAACAATTGGCGTATGAAAGCTTCTAACCAGATGGTGTTATGTGTTTTTTATGTTGTAACCTATATGAGGCATACTTCTAATCTTGAACTAGCTATAGATTTTGCATCAGAGCATCTTGCTCCACCGCTTTCACTTGATCTAAGAAAGGTTTTATGGGATGTTGAAACAGAGAAGTATGAGTCAATTAAAGAATCACTTGATAATTATCTGGAAACATGGAGAAAATGGAATCTTGAATTTATTGAATCTTTCCATCTTATTGAATCTTCACTTTACGAAGGTATAGATGAAAGAAGGCTTGATTTGTTAGATAAATCATTAGATGTTATACTAAGCGAGACTTATGAGAAAATGGTGCATTATGCACATAATCTTCAATCTCCTCTAACTATGTTGCATATGTTAGGAATAATCTTGCCTATACTTGGTTTAGTCATCTTGCCTTTAGTAGTAAGTTTTATGGAAGGCGTTAAATGGTATCATCTAGCTACACTTTATAATGTTGCACTTCCTGTAGGTGTTTATTATCTAGGGAAAAGTATACTCTCAAAAAGGCCGACAGGTTATGGTGATACAGATATCTCTAAAACTGATTCTAAAGCTGCAAAAGCCCAGAACATTCTATTAAGATTTGGTAAATCAGAACTAAAGATCAGCCCGATGTATCTTGCTGTTATTGTTGGGTTAACTCTGTTTTTGATAGGTTTAAGCCCTGTTATTATGCATTTACTTAACCCTGAATTTGATTTGGACTTGTTCGGAGGTAAATTCCAGTTGCTTGGTTATAAAGTAGACAAAGCTGGTCAGGTTATAGGCCCCTATGGTTTAGGAGCAGCGATATTAGGAATCTTTATTGGACTTAGTTTTGGTTTAGGGGTAGGTTTATACTACAAACTTAAATCACAGGATGTAATTAAAATCAGGGAACGCTCTAAAAAACTTGAAAAGGAATTTGCTTCTGCTCTGTTTCAGCTTGGTAATAGGCTTGGTGACGGGCTACCAGCAGAAATTGCGTTTGGTAAGGTTGCAACATTGATGCAAGGTACAACTTCAGGCAAATTCTTTAGTACTGTTTCACAGAACATAAGAAGGCTTGGTATGAGTGTTAAACAAGCTATATTCGATGTAAAGACAGGTGCTTTAGCAGCTTTTCCTTCAGACCTAATAAGATCATCTATGAAGGTATTGGTGGAAAGCATAAAAAAAGGGCCAAGTGTTGCTGCACAAGCTTTAACAAACATCTCACAGTATGTAAAAGAGATACATAAAGTTAACGAACGATTGAAGGATTTGATGGCTGAGACAATCTCCTCAATGAAATCTCAGATTAAGTTTCTTACACCAGCGATTGCAGGTATAGTTATAGGTATTACTTCTATGGTCACAACTATATTAGGTAAATTAAGCACCCAGATAGGTGATATGGATACAGGCACTATAGCTAGTTTACCTGAATTGTTTGGTGATGGAGTGCCAACTTATTTCTTTCAGATAATTGTGGCAATCTATGTAGTACAGATCATCTATATCCTGACTATACTTGTCAACGGCATTGAAAACGGCACAGACAAATTAAACGAACGCTTTTTACTCGGCAAGAACCTAATAAGAAGCACTTTCTTGTATTCTTTTGTAGCACTAACTGTCATGCTCATATTTAACATGATAGCATCCCAGATAATGAGAGTTGCTGTTTAATTCTAAAAAAAAGAAAATGGGACCGCTGGAACTTTCATAACAGTTTTTTTGTTAATTTGAATCCAGGACACCACGGTCTTCAGCCGTGTGCTCTCCCAGGCTAAGCTACGGCCCCATCAGGAACATAAGTTTTCTGACTTATTTAAAACGTTTTCGGTTCTACTCAATCACTTCCTCATCAACTTTCTCTACATTCTTTGCTTCGTCTTCTGTTACAATATGTTCTCCTTTGTCTGTTTTCTCTGCTTCACCGCTTAGAATATTAGCTTCAGTCTCTTCATCATTGCTCACGCCTTTGCTTTCTATTACTTCCATACTACCAAAACGGCCTGTGCTAAGCTGCAGTTCACCTTGCCATTCGCCTACCCAGCCGTTACTAATCTTGACAGTATCGCCAACATTAACCTTTTCAATATCTTCATTCCATAAAGTAAGCTTGACTTCACCGGTTGCGTCTTTTACTTTAGCATTACAAACACGGCCTGTCTTGCCGAATTTATTGAATTCTCTAGGTTCTTCTTTGTCAATCACTTGCACTATAACTTCAACTTTTCCTTGTCTTGGTTTTAGATCTTTTATTGCCATTTATTTCACCTTACTAAATTCTATCTCTTGTTTTAAAAGTTTTCTTAATACCTCTTTTAGATCCTTAATCTTGATTCTGACTTGTTTTGTAGTGTCACGCTCTCTAATGGTTGTTGCTTTGTCTTTTAAACTATCGAAATCAAAAGTCACACAATAGGGTATACCTACTTCATCTGCTCTTGCATATCTTCTACCGATTGAACCTGACCTATCAAAGAAGCAATGGAACTCTTTCTTTAATTCATTGAACACTTCTCTAGCTTGTTCATCCAGTTTATTTACAAGAGGGAAAACACCAACTTTAAACGGTGCAAGTGCTGGATGTAACTTCAATACAATATTTCCTCTTTTTTTGTCATCATTGTAAGCATCAAACATAAAAGCTAGGAAAGCACGGTCTACACCTTGCGAAGGTTCAGAAGCCACATGAGGCACAATCTTTTCTTTGGATTCCTCGTCGTAAATTGAGATATCTTTCTTGGAAACCTTTATGTGCTGATTAAGGTCAAACTGTGTCCTGTCTGCATTCCCATGTATCTCTTTCCAACCGAAAGGAAAATTGTATTCTAAATCAAAACAAGCTCCTGCGTAATGTGCAAGCTCTTTTTTTAGGTGCTCTCTTATCCTAAGGTTTTCTTGCTTTATGCCAAGGTCTAAAAACCATTTGTAATTAATAGCTAACCAATAAGAATGCCATTGGCTTGTAAGCTTAGTTAGATCTTTTATTTTGATTTTTTTATGCTCTTTATTGCCTGCTTCTTGTTCTTCAGCTGTGATAATTTGGATCTGCATATTCTCTACCTGTTTTAGCAGAGGGCAATTGTTGATTTTGTCTGGGTGCACAAAGAATTCTATCTCCATCTGCTCGAATTCTCTGCTTCTGAACAAGAAATCTCTTGGACTGATTTCGTTCCTGAAGGCCTTACCCATTTGTGCAATACCAAAAGGCAGCTTTAGCCTTGCATTGTCACTTACTAATTTGAAATCTGCGAAAATAAGCTGAGCTGTTTCTGGCCTTAGATAAGCTACACTATTCTTGTCTTCAACAGGGCCTACAAATGTTTTGAACATTAGATTGAATAATTTAGGCTCTTTAAAATTTCCTTTACATTTCTGGCACTTGATATTATTATCTTTAATAGCTTCCCAGACTTGCTTAGCTTCCATACCATCAGTCTGGATACCTAATTTGTCTTCAATCAATACATCTCCTCTTTCTTTATTACCGCATTTAACGCATTCTAGGATAATGTCTGTGAAACAATCTACATGACCTGAAGCTTCCCAGATCTTTTTATTTGTGATAATAGAGCCATCTATACCTACTACATCCTCTCTATCATGTACAAATGTTTTCCACCAATGCTGTTTAATGTTATTCTTGAGTTCTACACCCAATGGTCCGAAATCCCAGAAACCTGCTAAAGAGCCGTATATCTCAGAATCCTGGTAAACAAACCCCTTTTTCTTACAAAAAACAGCCATCTGTTCGATATTTAGCATTTTAACCTAGAATGTGTAGAGGTTATATATATTGTTTTCGGGGAAATGGAGGTTGTAACTAAATCCATCCCCTTAAATAATAACCTGTATTATTGCTTGGAAGACTTCTCCAAGCATCTCGTATACTGAGTGTATTTCTTTGTATTTTTCAGAAGAACCAATGTGTTTAATGTAATCCATTGCTTGCATTGCTAGATCAAAATCTTTCTTGTACATCACAGAAAAGGCTTGATCTAATAGTTCAATGATCTTTTCAAGTGCCTTAAGCTGTATTTTGCTGATTGGTTTAACATCTTGTATAAACAATATAATCTCATCGCTAAGAATTTCAAGGTCATCTACTGCTTTGTATACATCAACTGTTTTGTCATAGTCAGTATATCCAAAATGGTTTAAAAGCCTCATACAGTACTTGGAAAACCTGTTTAATACGCTTTCGCTTGCAAGCACTGATTCAATCTTTTGTTTGTCTTTTTCTTTAATTCCTTCTATTAGTTCTTTAATCATTGTTTTAAGGATAAAGAACATTCTTTTTAGTGAATAATGGAATTCTTCTATATTAGCGCTTGCCAGTTCTTTTAAAACTGTTTTATTCTTTGTCTGCTCAACAATCTCCATACCTATCAGAGACTCAGCAACATTGTCAAACATCTTGTTTATGCTTGTGAAGGTTTGTTTTGTTTTCTTATTTTCAACCAGTTCAATCACTATTTCCTGGTATCCTGTAACATAGGCAGCACCTATAATTCTCCACATTACAATATGGTGGGTTGAAAGATCAAATTTAAGCTTTTTAATCTTCCTCAAAACAGTGAAATCAGGTGTTATTACTAATGATCTTTCTTGCTGCGTAATATCTATCTCCTGCCCTGGCTTTATATGGAAATCTTTTATCCATTTCTTTGGCAAAGTGATTGTATGGCTTTCTATGCCTTGTTTTATTACTCTTCTCTTCATACAATCAATAAATACATTCTTTTATTTAAATCTTTCGAATAAATATGCTGAATATTCATAATAGTCAATGAATATTTATCCTTACAATACTCTCTATTTCTTGGTGATATAAAAATGATACGTCTTGGTGATGTCGATCCAAACAAGATTTCAGATATTATGAAGCACTTATACCTCACGCCAGAAGTGAGAAACCTTTCTTCAATAGTTGAGAACAATAAATATCATTCAAACCAGAGTTCTTTAAACCATACAGTCGAGGTTGTTTCTAATCTTGAGAAAGCTTTGGAGTTTGAGCATGTTGAACAAGGAGTGATCAAGAATAGGCTAAACAAGTATTTCTCAGAAGCAGTAGGGCGTCATAAAAGGAAAGATCTTCTTAGGTTTGCAGCAGTTTTACATGACATAGGTAAAGGTATGGTGCATGTTGATGATAAAGGTGAGATAGTGCCAGTTCTGCAATATAAAGAAAACGGCGATACGACTGCTAAAAAACATGCAAAAGTTGGCGCTGAAAAAGCAGATGATATTTTGCTGCATACTGATCTCTGGAACGAAGATAGGCATTATGTATGTAAGGTCATAAAATCACACATGGAACTGTTTAATGTTTTAGAGAATCTTCCAGGTAGTTCAAACCCTGAGAAAATCTACGAAAAAGCTAGGGCAAAACTTGGTAAGTTGTATCTTGATGTGTTATTACATACAAAAGCTGATTATCTGGGCTCTAAGAAAAGAGAAGATTTTGAGGAGAAAGAGTTTAAGATCTATGGTAAGACTTACGCTAACCAGGCAGAATTCATTGATGATATGATAGTGCAAAGCATGGATATAAGGGAAATAAAGGGTAATGCTGAAGAGCTTTTGAAGATTGTAGAAAGCGGTACTGCCTATGGTACTATCTACGTCCATCCTCTACAAGAAAAAGAAGTAGGCAAGTACTTCAAAAAAGCCTGTGAAGACAGAATACTAGATAAAATAGACAAAGGAATAATCCCAGAAGAAAGAAAAGAAGGGGCTCTTAAAGGCGTTCAGAAGAAAGCAGATAAGCTGATTAATAAGATAAGATTCACAGAGCTGTCTGATAATTACAGCAAGATAGTAGCTGAACGTCCTGTTAGGTACTACTTACAATGAGAACGAAGTGAAACAAAATGTTAATTAAACGAAAATGTGTAGGAGCACGAGGTTCACTTTCATGTATGAAAGATGCTTTATCAGGTAATTTGCCAGAAACAATGATTAGTGTAGAACCATTAGATGGTTTAGAAAAAAAATTAGATTATGTAAGCAGATACAATAACTTAACTTTTGCATGCTTACAACAAGATGCATATATTGGGCAGTATAAAATAACTGATTATGATACATCAAGTGGAGCATATTGGGCATTTAATTATTCTTACTGGGTTGAAGCAGAAAGTCCAGACAGTAGAAGAGTAAAAGTTGATTTTTCTGAGGAAAAAGCATATGGTACTAATGAGGATATAAAATATGTACTTGAAAACTTTCCAATTATAGATTGGAATCCAGAGGATATTTAAAAATAAACTTAACGAGGTGAAACAAAAATGATAGAAGGAAATAAACCTTTCCAACGTGTACTGGATAATGTACGTAGCTTAAAAATGCCTTTGGAACAAAGGCTTAAGCAAGAAGGCTTTGAAAAAGTAGGGCAAGCCTACATAAAAGATGGTAACCTGCATTTCAAACTACCCCAAGGAGCAGTACAAGAAGAAACTACAGAATACATTGAATTAAGGGTTGCAGGTAATGACCTTTATGTTAGG
Source organism: uncultured Methanosarcinales archaeon (assembly GCA_964550525.1). Taxonomy (GTDB): domain Archaea; phylum Nanobdellota; class Nanobdellia; order Woesearchaeales; family JANQNQ01; genus CAZJZJ01. The sequence goes on along the minus strand of CAZJZJ010000004.1, from coordinate 42,799 downwards.
AAATGAGTGTAAACTATTTTTTTTATTTCCCCAACCACTCAACCTCATCCTTTGTAAGTTCAAGCTTTTCTGCTAATTGTTTAGCAAAGTTCTTGTCTTTCTTGAACATTGCTTTGATGTACGGAAAAGTGTCTTTGATTGCAACTCTTGTAGAAGTGTGGGTGTTTAGTGCAATCTTTTCAGCGATTGCTTTTCTCTTTGCAAAGCGCATTTTGGCTATCCATAGCTTAAGTATACGTTTTGTAGGAGTGTAATTAATGAATCTTTTGTATTTTTCATCTTTGCTAAGAGCAACGCCTGCTGTCAGCAATGCGTTTATGTAAACCAAGAACCTCCAATGCTGCCATCTTCTTATTCTGCCTTTAAAAACATCAGCTCTGCTTAACTTATCATAAGCACTAGCTAGGTCTTCCGGCTTTGTATATTCTTTAGGCAGGTTTTCATCTATCCATAACATTACCTTGTCCAGGTTTTCATCTACATTATCTAAAGCCTGCAATGCTATTAAAGGATCTGTTGTTTTGAAGATCTTCATAAGAGCAGAGATCATGCTTTCTTTTTGTCTTCTTCCAGATAATGTTTCCAGGGTTTCACTGCTGATTTTATTTTCAACAGCTGAGATTAATTGTAAATCTGTAATAGCACCTCTTAAATCTCCGCCTGCTCTTCGTGCCAGACTTTTCAATGCTTCTTCTTGGAAATCTATATTCTCATTCTTGCATATCTTTTTTAGATAACTGTAAACTGAAAGATAAGATAATGTTTTGAACTCAATCATCTCGCTTTTCTTCCTTAACGTAGAAAACTTTTTATGATAAGGATCATTCGCTGTCATAATGATTGGGAATGCAGAGGTTTGCAGTAGTTTAGTTATAGCTGAAATACCGCCTCTGTCTTCTCTACCGCTAAGTCCATCTAATTCATCAACTAAAATAATCTTGCTTTTTCCAAATAATGACATTTGTTGAGAAGCACCACCTACAATCTGGTTGATACTATCCTTGTTACGGAAATCAGAAGCATTAATCTCAAGAATCTCATATCTAAACTCATTTGCAACTGCATGCACACTAGCTGTTTTTCCGTTGCCTGGAGGGCCGTAGATGATTAGGGCTTTTTTCTTTTGTTTTTTGTATGTTTTTACATATTCAACTAAAGCTTTTACAGCACTATCCTGGCCTTGTATCTCAGCTGTAGAATTAGGCTGATACTTCTTAGTCCACGGAATATTATTGCCCCCCATGCATAGATGTATTGTTAGGGGTTTTATTAAGTTTGCTGTTTCAATCAGAAAATATATAAATCTGTACTGGTAGGGTTGTGTTATGGCTAAGAAAAAAGGGTTGTTTAGTAGGTTCTTTCAAAGAGATAGCTATATGGATGGTCTTAAGAACATAGATGAAGATTTAAAAAGGGTGATTGAAAAGTTTGAGGCATTAAAACTGGATGCTGTTAAAAAGCAAAAACTTATCTCTATTTTTGTATTTAATTATGACCACAAAGGCGGAGATATAAAAAAATTAACTAGGGTAATTGATGCTATTAAAGAACGCATAAAGAAAGATAAAAAAGTAGGATACAAGATTGAAGTCTATTCTAGTAAAATAGTTGCTATCATAGATGAGATTCTCAAGAAAAGAGTGGAAAGAGGAACAGGCTTTCTTCAAAGAAAAGTTTTAGAAGTAGTTCAAAAACGAATTGAGAAAGAAAAACAGTCTGTAAAAGAGAGCTTAAAGGTTGTAATACAAAAGCAAGACGATTTTTTTAAGGAGCTTACAAAGGAGAATGTTGTATTGGAACGAAATGAGGTATCTAAACTTATAGATTTTGTCAAAGAGGAAGCAAAGCTAATTGGCATAGAAAGCTCTTGGATCACAGAAACTGAAAAATACCTTAAGGAAGAACTAGATTCTAATCTTGTAAAAGAAAGGGTTGAAGTGTTAAGAGAACGTCCTCATCCTTTTAAGGTTGATAAATATCCTATAGAAACAATGTTTCTGGTTAGGCATTGGGATGGCGTGGAAAAGATGATTGAGGCTAATGAGGATCCAGAGCAGATTAGATTCTTATTAAATGAATGGGCTAGATTCTTATTAAATAAATGGGCTAAAGAAGGTCTTATTAAACAAGAGTATTGGGATGGTTTGGTTAAGTTGTATTGTAATCTTGAAGAAGGAGATATTAGGCGATCTGGTCTTCCTCATCTAGCTAAAGGGGGTATGTTTGAATATTTAGATGAGCATTTATCAAAAATTTCATCAACTTTAAGAAAGATGTCAGAAACTACAGATAGTTTTTGTCTTTCTGTTTTTGCATTTCCTGTTCTTGCAGAAGCAGGATTGTTTAGGACTTATTCATCTTGGAAAAAGATAAGCCCAGCTTTAATTAAATTAGCAAATGTTAAAAAAAACCGTAATCTCTTAGGTGAAGTTATTCCTATGCTTGCTAAGACAAATTTAATTAATGATTTAGATGAAATATATCAAGATTTAATAAAATTACAAAAAAGTGAAGTTGGAGAGAACTTCTTTGATAAATTTGAGTTGTTATCTGAATTAGGTTTCTTTAATTCATTATCTTCCTGGAAATCAATAAGTCCTTTTTTAATAGATGTATCAAAGAATGAAGATGCATTTGATAAATTTTTTGGATATACTCTAGATATTCTTATTAAAGCTGGTTTTATAAAATATTGGGGTAAAATAAAAAAAGACTTAATCACACATGGTACAGGCGCATATGGTAGTAATTTTTTATGGGTTATAGGGCTTGCAATTAAAAATAATCTCTTAGGTGTTAGTAATAATAAATTGGATAATTGGAATAGATTAATGTACCCTATAAAAGAAATAGCATTAGAAGGTATTAATGATGAGAAATATATTATAAGTATTTTAAAGCTTTATCTTGAAGGGAAGATTAAATTAAAAAACATTAAATCTGAAATCAGAAAATATTATAGGGGAAGAGGTTCTAAGGATACTAGTAGGATTTTTGGAACAATCTTTAAGGGTAAAAAATATTATGTGAAATCATTGGATGATAAACTTACTTTAAAGCAGATTCAGTTAATTTTGCAAGATAAGTTACCTGTAGCTTTTTATCATGGTACACCCTATGAGTATTTTACCCCTATTATTAGTGAAGGAGCTTTGATGCCTTTGTATAGGCTACAGTTTTTTCATCTTGTATCTTATTTTAATTCAAATAAGGATAAGGTCTTTACCCCTGACAGGGTTAGGAAGATTATTAAACTGAGGACAAAAAGGATAAAGGTTCATTGGAGTGGTCATTCTGGGAAGAAGTTAATGCCTTTTGAAGTTAAGGCTAGTGATATATTTGGGGATAAGGAAGAGATGACAGGGGAAGAGATTATATATACTTTGCTTAGATTGATGAGGCATCTTAAATTAAGGGATGAAGGTGGATTAGAAGAAGTTAAGGATGGTAAAAGGTGGGAAGCCCAGGGTCTAGAAGGTGTTCAAGGCAGAAGAGACCCCTGGGTTGTATGCCTTTTTGCAGAGTTCTTTAAAAAGTCATCTTTCGATGGGGCTTCAAGTAATTATGGTGAAGGTGGTTATGTTTTTGAGATCAAGCCTTCTTTTCATTGGAAGATAATAAAACCCATATCTCAAGAAGGAGTCGGTTATACTGAATACGTAGCTGAAAAGAGAATACTGCTAAAAAAATGGATTAGTATGATCTATGTTACTCCTATAAAGAGAAAATATCTTAAGAATGGAATACATTTTTCCCTTCATGATTGGCCTGAAGGAAAGAAAGTAACAAAAAAGTTACTCGGTAAATACGGCTTAAAAAACATACCTGTTCTATTTTTTGATGATCAACCAAAAAGAATAAAACAAATCCGCCAAGAACTCCAATCTATCTTAGACAAAGCAAGAGGCAAGGTTAAAGAGCCTGTTGAAGTGATGGAGAAAGCTGCTTAGTACAAAAATATTTATACAAGTTCTATTTAAATAGTTGTTATGGCTAAGGAAAAAGGGTTGTTTAGTAGGTTCTTTCAAAGAGATAGCTATATGGATGGTCTTAAGAACATAGATGAAGATCTGAAGAAAGCTGTTGAAGGCCTTGAGAAGTTGAAAAAGGATTGTGTAGAGAAACATAAACTTGTTCTTGCTTTTGTCTTTAATTATGACCATAAAGGCGGTAAAGTTAAAGAATTAAAAGAAGAAGTAAAAGCTATTAAAGAGCGGATTAAGAAGGATAAAAGGATTGGTCATCGGGTTGAAGTATATTGTGGGAAAATAATAGCGATTATTGATTTACTTCTTAATGAAAGAGCTAAGAAGAAGCCTAAATGGTACGAAGGTGGTTATATTAATGCTAAGTTATTGGGGTTTGTCAAGAAACATATTGAGGCAGAGAAGGATGACATAAAGAAAAGATTAAAAGAAAACATCAAGAAACAAGAGGGGTTCTTTGATAAATCTGTTCCAGAAATCAGAGTAAATATCAAGGACTTTATTGTTTTGCTGAGAGAAGAAGTTCAGTTATTGGAGCCAGAAGAGAGTTGGCTTAAAGAGACTGAAGCGCATATTGAAGGAAAGCTTGATTCTAATGTTGTTTGGAAAAGGATTCAGGTGTTGAGGATGGCTGGATTTAAAGTAGATAAATATAGAACAGAAACTATGTTGTTGGTTAGGCATTGGGGTGAATTGGAACAAATCTTTAAGCGAATTAGCCAATATAAGTACTATGATCTTGGAGCTGTTTTAAATTATTGGGCTAAAGAAAAGATTATTTTACCAAAATATTTGGACTCGTTAATATTGATTCTATGTAAGTTTCTAAAGAATGATAATGATTTACACTTATTCTTACAATCAAGCCTTTCTACTTTTGGCTTACCTTCACTTGTTAAAGGAGGACTATTTGATGATCCTTCTTTAAGTTTAAGTGTATTAATAGCTGATTTAGATGAGATAGAGAAACTTCAGTGTGCAATATCTGTTTTTGAAATTGCATTTCCTGTTCTTTCTAAGAATGGTCTTTTTAAGTCTTTTCGTATATTTAGGAAAGTAAAAAGAGATTTATTATATATATCCATGGGGGCCTCTGGTTTAAACACCTTATGCCACTTTCAAGATATTGGTAAAGTGTATCTATTAAATCCTTCATCTTGGAAAAGTACAAGCCGATTCTTAATTAATATATCAAAAGAGCCTTTGGATGTTAATAAAAACTTCTTTTATTTTGTCTTTCCAGCTATTGTTAAATCAGGTTTGATTAGATCTTGGGATAAAATTGTTAAGGATTTAGAAATATATATTGGAGGAGCATTTGGATATGAGTTTTCTAGGATTATAGGGATTGCAGGAGATAATAATTTGTTAAACATAGAGACATGGGACAAATTAATGCCTGCAATTGAAGAGATAGCTCTTGAATGTATTTCAGATGAGAAATATATCCTCTATTTAAAAAAATATCTCAAAGGTGATATTAAGTTAAGAAAGATTAAAGAGTTGATTAGAAAAAAATATAAATTTGAAGCAGCTTTGAAAAAGAGGATTAAAGGTGGTCCTAAATTTTATATTACTTCTTTGAACGATTGGCTTAATCTAAAAGAGATTGAGATGATTTTAAATGGAAAGTTATTTACAGTTTATTATCATGGGGCAAGGTGGAAAAATATGGACTCAATGATTGAACACGGCTTAATGGGTCTGTATAAATTGAACTTTAAAATTTTGATTTCTTGTTTCTTAAAGAATAAAGACAAACAATTTATTACTAAGGATGTTGATAAGATAATTAAAACGAGAACAAAATCAATGGAACCAGCAACAGGGGCCCTTACTACACCAGCTCATTTTGAAGTTAAAACTACCGACATATTTGGAAAAAAGGAAAAATTAACTGGTAAGGATATTGCTAGAAGATTATCTAAATTGAAAGATTTTTTGTTTTTGAGAGATAGGGGGGGAAGGGAGAATATTCTTTATGGAAATAAATGGAACACTTATTTTAAAAATAAGAGGGACCCATGGGTGACATGTCTCTTTCAAGATAAATATTTTCGTTGGTCTGCCTCTTATTCTAATGCAGGGGTTGTTTTTGAGATTAAACCTTCTTGTTATACTAGTATAATGAGGCCTTCGGAGCAAGCTCCAGTAGTAAGGGAAGAAGGGCGAGTGATTGATGAATATGTATCAGACAAAATTATTGATATTAAAAGTTGGGTATGTGCTATCTATGTTGCTGCAGCTGCAGCCCAATATAAAGAGGTTTACGATGATTTTACACATAATATTCATAAGGTGGCGTATATTGCAATTGATGATACAAAAAAATTACTTGAAAAACATGGAATAACTGTGAGAACTGAAAACATGTCTCCAGAAGAAGTTCAAAAAACTGGCGCTGTATGGGTTTTAACTTATGAGGATCAAAAAGCCAGGATAAAACAAATCCGTCAAGAACTCCAATCTATCTTAGACAAAGCAAGAGGTAAGGTTAAAGAGCCCGTAAAAGTGATGGAGAAAGCTGCTTAGTACAAAAATATTTATACAAGTTCTATTTAAATAGTTGTTATGGCTAAGGAAAAAGGGTTGTTTAGTAGGTTCTTTCAAAGAGATAGCTATATGGATGGTCTTAAGAACATAGATGAAGATCTGAAGAAAGCTGTTGAAGGCCTTGAGAAGTTGAAAAAGGATTGTGTAGAGAAACATAAACTTGTTCTTGCTTTTGTCTTTAATTATGACCATAAAGGCGGTAAAGTTAAAGAATTAAAAGAAGAAGTAAAAGCTATTAAAGAGCGGATTAAGAAGGATAAAAGGATTGGTCATCGGGTTGAGGTTTATTGTGGCAAAATAGTTGGGATTGTTGATGTGCTTTACAAACAGAGAGTTAAGAGAGAGATTGGGTTTCTTAAAAGTAAGGTGTTAGAGATAGTAATGAGAAGAATTGAAAAAGAAAAAGATGACATTAAGAAAAAACTAAAAGAAAACATTAAAAAACAAGAAGAATTCTTTAAACAATCTGTTCCTGAGATAAGAGTGGGTATTAAGGAGTTCATTGTTTTGTTAATGGAGGAAGTGCAGTTATTGGAGCCTGAAGAAAGCTGGATTAATGAAACTGAGAAGTATCTTGAAGAAGAGCTTGATTCTGAGGTTGTTAAGGAGAGGATAGAGATTTTAGCTGTAAAGTTTAGCTTTCAAAAAGATACTTATCCTTCTGAAACTGTTTTTTTATTAAGACATTGGAGTGCTGTTGAAAAATTGATTAAAGCCGGTGCTAGTCATAGTCCTATATTACATAAGTGGGCTGAAGCAGGAGTAATAAAAGAGGAATATTGGGATTATTTAGTGAGGTTATATATCGCTTTGACTAATAAAGGCCCTCTTATTAATACTGCTTTACCCTGTTTAGCTAATGGTGGTATGTTTGATTATTTGGATGAGCATTTTAATAAAATTATTTCTGACTTAAAAAAGATGAATAAAACTAAAGATCATGGTTATCTTTTTATTAATGCATTTCCAATCCTTGCCGAGAACGGATTTTTTAAGACTTATTATTCTTGGAAAAAAGTAAGTTCTACTTTGATTCGCTTATCTGATTTTGATGATGGGGGGCTTAGTTTTTTTTCTATAGTTTTTCCTACTCTTGCTAAATGTAACTTACTTAAGTCTTTAGATAAAATTGAAAAAGGGTTGGTTCAATTACGGAGGAAAAACATAAATTACAGATTCTTTTATTTATTATTTAATCTTAGTTTAATCAATGATTTAAAGAAGGCTCAAAAAGATTTAATAAATATTTATGGGTATATCTATGGTGAATCTTTTTTCAGAGTTTTATGTGATATTCGTGATTCAAAACTTTTAGTTTACAAAAATTGGAAAGCAATTAAAGCTGTGTTAAGGGAAGTAGTACTTGGAAATTTGAGAGATAAAGATTATACTCTTAAACTATTAAGGTTGTATATTAAAGGGAAAATTAAGCTAGATGACATTGGTAAAAAAATAAGAAAGGATTTTAAGTTTAAAGCAGAGAAGAAAGTTAAAATTCCTCATGGGAAAAAATATTATGTAAAGTCCTTAAATGATTATCTTACTTTGAAAGAAATTAAGATGATTCTTGATAATGAATTGCCTGTGGTGTTTTATCATGCAACACGTGGAAATCACACAAAAGCAATTCTTAATGAGGGTGCTTTGATGCCTTTGTACAGATTACAATTTAAACATTTAATATCTTATTTTAATCAGCATAAAGAAAAAACTTTTTCAAAGAGAAGAGTAGAGAAAGTAATTAAATTAAGAGTGAAACAAATGGAGACTCATTTATTGTCAGGTCTTGGAAAACAACCTTTTGAAATAATGGCTAATGATATTTTTGAAGATAAGAAAGAATTGACCGGGGAAGAGATTGTTGTGAGGTTATTTAGGTTAATGAAATACTTATATTCTTATTATAGGTGTCAGATGTCAGGTTGCAGAAAAGAATACCTTGATAAAGGTCTGTGGGCTGTAACAGATGTTAATAAAGTAAGGGATCGTTGGGCTGTATGTCTTGTTAAAGAACATTTTAATAATTCCCTTTTTTCTGGAGTTATGAAGGATTATGTAAAAGGTTTAGGCTGGGTATTTGAGATTAAACCATCTTTCCATTATAGGGTTAAAAAACCTGTAAGTCAAGCTTCTAAACTAGATGATCCTCTTACTGGGGGAGATGCGTTAGAATACATAGCTGAAAAAAGGATACCTCTTAAAGAATGGGTGTGTGCAATTTATTTGATTACAAGGAAATATACTGGTACAAAAAAGATTACAGATGAAAAAGAATTACCACCCGGTGCTCCTGCTCCTTATTATAAGGAAGTGGAGATAAATCATGTAGATGAGATAAAAAAACTACTTAAAAAATATGGGTATAAAAATATCCCTATCTTACTACCTGAGGATCAGCCAAAAAGAATCAAACAAATCCGCCAAGAACTCCAATCTATCTTAGACAAAGCAAAAGGTAAAGTTAAAGAGCCTGTTGAAGTGAAAGAAATGGCAGCTTAATTCTTATTGTTCTCGAAAGGTTTAAATAAGAGGTATTCTCTATTAATAGCATGACAAAAAGAGGGAGATTCAAGAACTGGGTTCATAAGCACAAAACAGGCTTTACTATATTGGCAATTGTATTTGTTATACTTCTTTTTGTGTTTGGAGCTAAACTCTGGCTTCTTTTGAATCTTATGTTAGGGAATGATATTATTGTTACTTTAGGCGTGGATAAGCATACACTTGATGTTTCTCATGGTGATGAGGCAAAAGTAGAGTTTAAGGCTAAAGTAACAACTAATCCTTTCTGTGTAGCAGAATGCAGTTCTGTTTTCAGTGATATTAGTTCTGAGGAAGTGATTGATCAAGACAGTTTTGAGTTAAGGCCTGCTGTACCTTTCATAAAAGAGTATTCATTAGGTACATCAAGGCTTGGCCATGGTATTGATTTCTATCGTTTTAGTATGGAATGTAAAAGTGTTGAATCTACTTTGTGCCATACAAAAGGAGAATCTACAACAAGGAACATACTTATTACTATTAAACATGGCTTGAATGAGAAAGAAAAAGAAACCAAAGCTGAGCTGAAAGAGAAGCTTGAAATGTTGATAACACAGATTGAAGCTCTTAATTCTAAGATTAAGGCTGTGGATAGTACTATTGGTAAGCTTAATCAAACAATACCTGTGGATAGGTTTGAATTTAAATCAATTGAAATAAAGGATAAGTTAGAAGAGTATGTCCAGGAACTTGATACTTTACAAGAGTTATGGTATAGTGAGGATTATTCAACTCTTTTACAAGAATTTAAATCCCTTTATGTAAGAGTGCAGGATACAGAGAATAAATATACAGATCTAGAAAAAGCAGTTCTGTTTATGATGAACACATATAATCCTTTATTAGATAGATTTACAGCAGCAAGAACTAAACTAGGATCTTTTGATAGTGTTTATTTAGATAACACTACTTTAATAGAGGTTTCTAGTCTTATAACTGAATTTAATCCTTTGATTGAATCCTTTGAAAAAAAAACCACAATAACTGAGAAAAAAACTATTGTAGATTCTATATCTGCAAAGGTCGGTTCATTGGAAACTACAGTAAATACTGAGATTAAAGAGAAATCCATTAAGAAAGAGCTTGAACTTGATGTTTTTTATGATGCATTGTGTGAGATTTATGATAGGTGTGTTGTTCATATTCCAATAACAGAGCTTGCAGTGCAGGAAGAGTTTGATCTGGATACAGTTTGTGCTAAGATTGATAATTTGATATTAGATAATGCTGAGTTTCTTATAGAGATTAATGATTCTTTAAGCAGTTATCCTAGTGGTGTTGGTTTCTGGGATAATATCAGCCTAATGGTGGATGAGCTTAAGGATAACATAACTCTTACTTATCTAGAAGAATTGATTGACGATCAAGCAAATACAGCTTTGATTAAGAAGAATCTTATTCTAACAAATGCTTTAACTGAAGCTGTTTATCCATATAATCTATCTTCTGCATTAGTCAAGGAATTAATTAAAGACCAGCCAGAGGAATGTGAACAAGTTACTGCTACTTTACCTGCACTTAATGAGATAAACGTGAAAAAAAGTTCTATAGAAGAAGCATTGCCTTATGAACTGGATATTGAATTTAATGAACCTTCAGCTAAATGTTGTGTTTTTGGTGAATGCCAGCCTTGTTGTGGAGAAGAATGTAATGATTATTCCCCTATAGTATTCTTACACGGTCATGCTTTTAATAAAGATACTTCTGCTGAATACAGCCTGGATGCTTTCAATAAAATCCAGAGAAAACTTGAACAAGATGGCTACTTGGATGCAGGTGCTGTTTCATTATACACGCCTAAGGATATTGAGTTAGGTATATGGGGTAAACCTAAGGTCTCTATGACAATCAAAGCAAGTTACTATATTGACTTTTTCCATGAATCAGATGATTATATTGCTGTACAAACTAAAAGCGAGAGTATAAACACGTATGCATTAAGGCTTAAGGAATTAGTTGAAACTATTCAATTGAAAACAGGTCGCCCTAAAATTATTCTTGTTGCACATAGCATGGGTGGGCTTGTTGCAAGAAGATATCTTGATCTTTTTGGTGGTGATAAAGTAGCTAAGTTAATTATGATTGGTACTCCTAACAAAGGTATAGCAGGTAAAACAGCTGAATACTGCCCTTTTGTAGGTGAAAAACTTGAATGCCGTGACATGGGTGCTGATAGTTTATTCATGAATAAACTCAGCCAAGCAAACCTGCCTTCTATACCTGTGCATATGATTGTTGGTACTGGCTGTGATATGGATGGTGCACAAGGAGATGGAGTTGTAACTGAAGAAAACGCTAAACTTGAAGCTGCTGAGAATCATGTTATTGAAGGCACTTGCACAAAAACAAGCAAACTACACACAGAGATGCTTGATATTGATAAATATCCTGGAGTTTATGATCTGATTAAGGTTGCTGTTGAAGGGTAAAAATGCAAGTCAAAGAAAAGTTAAAAGGAGATGTTCAAAAGCTTAAATCTTATTGGTCAGATATACTTGAACGTATTAGAAGTGATATAGCTTATATATGGACTAATGAAGTTATGGAGGATTTTGAAGGCATAAGGGAAGAAGCAAGGAAAGTTGAATCTATCCTTAAAAAAATAAAAAAAACTATGCCTCCAGAGAGTTATAGTAAAGAGATTTCTGATATAGAAAACTTGCTATCCCTTCTTAAAAAAGTGAAGGCAAGGGAAAAATGGTTAAAGAATGTCCGTGATGATCTTGTACAGGTTATTGAGGATATTGAGAACGAAATAGGGATTCGGCTTAGAAAACAAACAGATCATCTTAAGATTTCCTCTAAAAAACTGAGACATTTGCCTAGATTGCCTTTTGATAAAAAGATTTTTCCTTTTGCTAAAAGAACTGTATTTTCTCCAGGTACAGCAGCAGCCGGAATTAGTGTAGGTGGTGAATATTCTAATGTAAAAAACATCTTTGGAGTAACTGATTTTGATGTAGCTACTTTTGTAGATCCTGAATATTCAAAACCCATTAAATTAAGGAATGATCTTATTGTTCTAAACAACATCTCAAAAGGAAATATGGTTATTAAACCAAATAAGACGTGGTTGAGAATAGGCGAGAAGATTGAAGTTACTTTTAATTGTAGAGGTAGAAAAAGAAAAGCCATATTTATTGCCGGAGATGCTACTAAAAGGAAATATATCCCTAAGAACTTCAACATATTTTATTCAGGAGATGAAATTGTAGTAGGTAAATTTTATGGCACTAAGAGTTCTCCTGAATCTTTAGTGAAGGAAATAGTTGCTAGATTGCCTGAAGGCGGATTCTTTTATGAAGGCATGGATAATAGTTATTTGTCTGTTAATAATCATCTTGGTATGGTTAGAATTTATGAATCTAGTGATGATGAAGGGGACATATATCAAAAACGGAGAGCTGTGGTAAAGGCGGCCAAGCAAACAAAAGCTGCTTGATTTTCCAATAAACTTTATAAATAACACTGCTTATTTTATAGATAATCTAATTAGGAGGTGTTAAAAAATGGGTGCATCAGGAAGACTAGCAATAGAAGGAACATTTAATGGCAAGAAAGGATGGTTCTACCTACACCATAAAGCTTTTCATTGGTGGGTTTTCATGGAAGGAGTAACCAGTAAGAAAAAGGTTAAAGTTATGGATATGCCACATAATCCAACACACATAAAAGAACTAGCTCTAGACGGAGAAGGGGCAATAACCGATGTTAAAATAGTAATCGACCTAGTTAAACACGAACGTGTTAAATAAGGTCTTTTTTGTTTTTTTTCTTAAGGTGAATTAATATGGGTATACTTCAACGCATTATTGTAGGGAATTATCTTAACCAAACTGTTGAAGGGGTTAAAGCAATAAATGATGATTTAAAGAAAGTTATTGAAAAGTTTGAAAAATTAAAAGAGGATAACGCTAGGAAACTTCGTCTAATTCATTATTTCTTACGTTGTTATGATCGTGGAGGTGGAGATTTTAAAAAATTAACCGAAACTATAAAGGAAATTAAAGCTTGTATTAAGAAGGATAAAAAAATAGCGGATAAATTTGAGGAGTATTGCCAAGAATTATTAAAAGTAATTGTGAATTTTTTTGAAGACATGGGGTTTACTTGGCCTAATGGTGTTTTTAGTAACCCTAATCTGCCTCCTGGTAAAGATATGACCTATTTTAATGATAGACTCCGTACACTTAATTCTATAAGATTTTTACTCATAAGAGATGGGGAATTAGAAAATATTAAAAAAGAGTTAAATGAATGCATACTAGAACAAGAACAATTCTTTGAAGGGTTAAATAAAGACAATGTTGTCCTAGTACGTGAACATATAAACGATCTTAGTGGGCCAATAGAAGAGGAAGCTAAATTATTAGAGCAAGATAATCCTGTTTTTGAGAAGGTTACTAGGCTTGGAGAAAAAATCTTTTCCAAAAACTGGGCTGAAGAAACTTTAAATAATCAACTTTCTGATCTTAGAAGACGAGGTTTTGATGTAGATAGATATCCTAAGTTAGCTAGATTTGTAGTCAAATACGGTTTATCATACTTTATTACCACTTTTGAGGTTAATTGGGATGGTAAAGAAATACCTATAACAAGTGAAGAGACCTTGCCAAATTTAATTCTGTTGTTTAATGCTGCAGGTAAGGATAGAGAACATATTTATTATTTACTAAGATATTCTTGGAATGAAAAAGGTTTAATCACTCCTAAATACTGGGATCTTGCTACAAAAGCGTTTTGTGTTCTGGTGAATAAAACCAAGACCAGACAATTAAATTTCTTTAAAAAAGGTCTTCCGGAGCTGATAACAGCTGGCATAATAAGAAATGAGTTTGACATTAAAAGCTTTATTCCTGATATCAAGAGAATAAATAAAACAAAAAATCCAGATAGTATATTCGAGTTTGTATTTTCTGTACTTGCTGAGAATGGTTTACTTAAAAAATGGGATTATCTTAAGGGTGGTTTAATTAGTATAGGTAATACTAAGTTTCCCAGTGATTTCTTTCTGTATGGTTTCCCTACATTAGTAAAACAAGGTTTATTGAAAAAGTGGAGACAACTCTGGCCTGATATTGTTAAAATGGCAAATACTCAGCATGGTGATGCTCTTTTTCACTACGCTTTTCCTATTCTTGCAAGAGTGGGTTTACTTAATCATTGGGACAGGATCAAGAAGGATTTAATTGTTTTGGCTAATACTGATTTTGCAGAAGAGATATTTAAACATGTCTTTCTTGCATTTGCTGATTCTGGTAAACTTACATTGGAGTATTGGGATTGGATTGTTGGATTCAAAGATGACCTTGTTAAATTAGCAATCCCACAGTCTACTCTTTTTTCTAAAGGTCTTCCTGAGCTTGTTAAGGGGGGCATGTTTAGGTACCGTTTATACATCGAAAAAATGATAAAAGATTTAATTGAACTACAAAATCAGCCAAATAGGGATAGTAGTAGAGATAATCTTTTTTCAGAGTTGTTTCCTGTACTTGCATATGCTGGGTTTTTTGAGAATTATATCTATTGGGAAAAAATCAAAGATGATCTTATTAAGCTTATGAACACCCATTTTGCGTCTGATCTTATGTACAGTTTTTTACCTACACTTTTTTTATGTAGGGTGTTTAGGGGGGAAGATAAGATTAAGGAATGGAAGAAAATAAATAAGGTATTACTTAGAATAGCAGTACCTCTTGATAAAACAAGCTACAAAGACCTAGTAAGGACAGGTAATGATGGAAATGTCTTCTTAATAAATTCTCCCGGGGTTATAAAAGATTTAATTGAAGGGAATATACTCTCTTTTGATCAAGTAGTACACATAATGGATGAAATATCAAAGGAAATGGTGAATCGTCGTGGGGCAGTTTTGAAAATTATCTTTGAGATGTATAAAACAGGTGTTCTTACTTCTTCTGATAATTTTAGGGATATAGAAAGAGCTTTAGACAACCCAAAGCAAAAAATAACAAATTATACTCAACTTATTTCGTTTCTTCATGCTTTATTAGTTAACCCTAAAAAGATGAAAAAACCTCTTAAGAACCTGATTGCTATCTTGAGTACCACTACTCTTTCTGATTCAGCTGTATCTATAGAAGGGGGGTTTGATGATAAGATTAGAGAGGCATTCAGCCTTCTTTTGAATCAAAAAGGCTTGGATTTAGGTACAAAGAATTTGCTTAAAAGGCTTGCTTCTTTATTGCCTCTTGGCGGGAATGCAGAATTGGTGGGGATAATAAGGCAGGATGCGATTGATCTGCAGAACTTGACAAATCAGGTTTTATTACCTTTTAGGAAGAAGATTCATAATTGGTCTGGAAGAGAAGATATGATTATGGTTAAAGGGCTTATTGATTTCTTGAATTCAGGTAATATTGACAAATTTAAGGTTGCTTGGAAAGAATCAGTTGGGCCAATAGAGAATCAGGTTGAAGGAGATATGGTTTTTGAAGATTTAGTCCCATACGCAACTTCAGATAAAAGAGAAGAGATCCTAAAAAAAGCTGAAGAATTGTTGGAGCATGAGAGAGAGTTCTGGGAATCTAAATCAGATAATTTAAGGGAGAGGTATTCTGGTGATGAAATAGATGGCGGCGGCTTGATGCGCTATTTCTCAGATGAAATCAAGGAAAGCAAGCATTGGAAAGAATTCAACATCAATATGGAGAAGATTATTAAAATCCTTGATGAAGAGCATAAAAAGCCTAAGAAGAAAAGGGATTATTCTCGTTTTGCGCATCTTATTGGTTATGCTAGGAGAGATCTGCATAAGGTCAGGTCTTTATCTAGAGGCAGGTTAAAGGATGAGTTGTATTATTTTGATCTTTTCTTGCAGAATCTTGAACACCAAGCTTATACTCCATTGCTTAAGGGGTTCAAAAAACTAGAGACAATGGAGGAATTCAATCAAAGTTTACAATATTTAGAGCAGCTTCTCTATAGTGTGGTCCATAGTGATCTTGATAATTTTAAGAAATGGTTGAAAGATGAAGATGGTGACTACATTAATTATAGGAACAAGAAAGTAGGTATTAAAGATAGGGAAGAGGTAGAAGAATATGCTGAAAAGAATTTTAAGAAGGCTTTGATGAAACTGCAGATATATTTTGGATATCAGAAAAAAGGAGCAGAAGGTATATCTGAGATTGAAAAGAGACTTGGAAAGAACAAAAAGGCAAAGGATACTGTTGAATATATCAAGAATGCTACTTCTTTGAACGCAGTCATGGAGACAATGTTGCTTATCCAAAGAGGGATTGAGATGTATTCAGAGGCTTTTATCTCTGAGATGAGGTTAAGGATACAGGATAGGATGCTTCAACCAGTATTAGAACATGCTAAAGAGCTAAATAGACAGAAAGGTGGAAGATTTAGTAAAAAGGTTATTGAAAAATTAAAAGAAAGACATAAGAAGAATTTAAGCGATAAAATAGAAAACCAGGTTGCGCCTTTCTATAAAACCGGTGCGATATATGTTTTAGGAGAATTGTCTGGGCATATTGTTAATTACCTCACAGGAGGCCAAGGCCTTGTAGTATGGAACGGTAAAGCCTGGGGTAGGGTAAGGGAAGTTAATGATAAGGATGATGTTAGGAAATTCCAAGCAGGTGAGATTTTTGTTTCTATGAATCCAACACCTGAAGTAAATGTAGCTATGATGGCCGCGTCAGCAATTATAACCGAAAAAGGCGGTTCTGCTTCACATGCAGCTATGATTGCCCGTGAACATAATATCCCTTGTGTTGTAGGTAAATTTAAGGCTACTTCTGACTATGAAACAGGTATGTTCCTTGATATTGATACTGAAAAAGGTAAATTTAATATAATTGACAAGAAAAAATATGAAGAGATAGTTAAAGAGCGTGGACTTTGCATTACAGAAGAGACAGGAAAAACAGAGATGAAGATATTGTCTTTTAAAGGGTTGTTTAATACAAGTACACTTATGCAAAAATTCTTAAAAAGATATATGAGGATGCCTGCTAATAGGGGCTATGTTGTTCCTTTAGATAAAAGTTCAAATTCAGATATTGTTGGCGGTAAGGCTATCAACTTGTATAAGCTTAGGAAAATAGGCAGTCTTAATGTTCCAGATGGTTTTACAGTAACTGTAAATGCTTATCTGATGACTCTTATGAAAAATTGGGGTTATCTTTGTGAGGGATTAGTTGATATAGCTAATCTCTCTGAGAATAAGATTAAGAAAATCTTTTTGAAACTGAAAATTCCTCAAGAAATCAAAGAGCAAATCAAGAAAGAATACAAACGCATCGGAGGCGGTTATGTCTCTGTAAGAAGTTCTGCTACTACAGAGGATACAGCTAAATCTACGTTTGCAGGTATGCATGATACATATCTCTTTGATAGAGGGCTTTACCTTGTTTTAACACACCTTAAGAAATGCTGGGCTTCTTTGTATTCACATAGAGCAATCAAGCATAGGCATAGCCAAGGAATCAAAGAACAAACAGCCATGATGGGAGTTGTAGTCCAGAAGATGGTTAAAGCAAAGTTCTCTGGGGTTATCTATACAGCAATCAGCGAGACATTCAAGCACGCTTGGTTTGAAAAAGGTAAAAGACAGATGGTGAGGGTTCCAAAATCTAAAAAACAGATGAAAATAGAGATTGTTAAAGGTGATGGTGAAGATCTTGTTTCTGGAAGGAAAACTCCAATGTTGTTTATTGCCACTAAAAAAGACAATAGCTACTACCAAGTAACTGGTAGGAAATATAGAGAACTTGATAATATGATGCCTAAGATTATTAAAGCTGCTTTAAAGATTGAAAACAGATATGGCTTTCCACAGGACATAGAAATCTGTATAAAAAATGGTGAACTATACATACTACAGACAAGGAATATTGCTGTTATGTCAGAAGAGGAGAAAATATCTGAAGAAAAAAGATTAAAAAAAGTAGCTTAGCTCCCCTTAAAAAACCAAAATACTTATAAACCCCTCTAATCCACTCTAGTTCTCATGGAATTACCTAAAAGATACGATCCTAAGACTGAAGAGCCTAAATGGCAGAAGTTCTGGGAGAAGGAGGGGGTTTTTAAGTTCAACCCTGAGCAGAAGGGTGAGATGTATTCAGTGGATACTCCTCCACCTACTGTAAGTGGTAAGATGCATATTGGGCATGCGTTTAGTTATGCACAGCAGGATTTTGTTGTTAGGTTCCAAAGAATGTTAGGTAAGAACGTGTTCTATCCTTTTGGTACAGATGATAATGGTGTGCCTACAGAAAGATTAATAGAAAAGATGAAAGGTGTAAGTGCACGTGAGATGGATAGGCAGGAATTTGTTAAATTATGCCTAGAAACACTTGATAAAGAGCTCAGACCTAAATATATAGCAGATTGGAAACGTATAGGTATGAGTTGTGATTGGAGTGTGTTTTATACTACAATTGATAAGCATTGCCAAATAATTAGCCAGAAATCCTTTATTGAATTATTTAAAATGGGCAGAGAGTATAGAAAAGAAGCACCTTGTATGTGGTGCCCTGAATGTCAAACTGGAATCAGCCAGGTTGAGTGTCAGGATAAGATCTTAGATTCTTTCTTTAGTGATATTGTATTCAAAGTCAAACATGAGGATGGTAAAGAAGAAGATTTGATTATTGCAACTACAAGGCCTGAATTATTGCCAGCTTGTGTAGCTGTATTTTATCATCCTGAAGATAAAAGGTTTCAGCGGCTAAACGGCAAAACAGCTAAAGTGCCTTTGTTTGACATAGAAGTACCAATTATGCCAGATGAAAGAGCTGACCCTGAGAAAGGTACTGGTATTGTAATGTGCTGTACTTTCGGAGACCAGACTGATATGGAATGGCAGAAAGCACATAACCTGCCTATCAAGACAGCAATTACAAAAGATGGTAAGATGACAGAGTTAGCAGGTAAATTCAAAGGAATGTCTATCCAGACTGCACGTAAGATGATTATTGAAGAGCTTAAGGATAATAGACTATTATTAAGCCAAGAACCTATCAAACACGCAGTTAATGTACATGAACGCTGTAAAACAGAGATTGAGTTTTTGCATTCAAAGCAATGGTTTATTAAATATCTTGATTTAAAGGATGAGATGCTTAAATGGGGTGCTGAACTTAATTGGTATCCTAAACATATGAAATCTCGGTATGATCATTGGGTTAAAGGACTTCAGTGGGATTGGTTGATTTCAAGGCAAAGATTCTTTGGTATACCTTTCCCTGTTTGGTATTGTAAACGGTGTGATGAGGTTATACTTGCACACATAAAAGATTTACCTGTAGATCCTATGAAGGATAAGCCTCCTGTACCAAGATGCCCTAAATGTAATTGTGAAGAGTTTATACCTGAGAAAGATATACTTGATACCTGGGCAACATCCTCTTTAACACCTAGGCTGGCTGTTGAGTTGTATAAAGACCATAAGATCTTTGACAAATTATATCCAATGTCTTTAAGGCCACAAGCACATGACATTATTACTTTCTGGTTATTCAATACAGTTGTAAAATCTAATTTACACTTTAAATGCAAGCCATGGAAAGATGTAGTAATTAGTGGTCATGCACAGGATCCCCATGGCAGGAAGATGAGTAAAAGCCTAGGTAATATTGTTGAACCACAGGAGATGATTGAAAAGTATTGTTCAGATGCTTTAAGGTTCTGGGCAGCAGGATGTAAACTTGGAGATGATCTTCCTTTCGAAGAAAAGGATTTAGTCACTGCTATGAAAATCATTACAAAGATGTGGAATGCTTCTAAATTTGCAATTATGCACCTTGAAAACTTTGATATGAATAAACCTAAGCAACTAGAACCTATGGATAGATGGATCCTGGCTAAATTGAATAAGATGATTAAAGGCTGTACAGATTCTTTTATGAAATACGAGTATGCAAAAACAAAGTTTGAAACAGAATTATTTTTCTGGCACACACTTTGTGATAATTATCTTGAGATTGCTAAAGATAGGCTATATAATCCAGATAAAAGAGGAGAAGATGCACGTAAAAGTGCACAATACACCTTATACCAATGTATATTAGATGTTTTGAAACTATTCTCACCAATCATGCCACATATCACAGAAGCAATTTATCAGCTTTATTTCAGAGAAAAGGAATTAAAGAAATCAGTACATAATACTATTTGGCCTAAATACGATAAAAAAATGATGAATGAAGATGATGAACTTATGGGCGACCTAGTTGTTGACATAATCGCAGCTGTAAGAAAACATAAATCTACAAATAAGATGTCATTGAAACAAGAACTAGACATGCTTACAATAAACTGTGAAGATAAAAAACACGAAGAATTGATTAAAAAAGCTCTTGAAGACCTAAAAGCAACTACAAGAGCAAAAGAGGTAAGCTTTGGTAAAGATGTTTCTATTCAATGCGAGGGTTTCCCTATAGAGATTGGAGTGAAAATAAGCAATTAATTCTGGTGATAATATGGGTTGGGTTACTAAAACACTAGGAGCTGTAACATTATGCGCAGTTGTTGCTGCTAGTTCTTTGCATGCGAATGAAATAACAAGAGTTGATAAGCTTGTATGGAAGCCAGGTCATAGGTATGTTGTTAAAAAACCTGTTGATAGGATCTTCTATACTATGTGTGATAGAATTAATTTAGATTATGATCTACCTGCTTACACAAAACCAACTACTTTTCCTGTATACTGTTTTACTGATAAATATGACGATGGTGTAATTGATAAAGCCGAGGTAAGGCTATATAGAGTACATCCAGGGGAAGGTTTGCCTAGGCAAAAAGTACCAACACATTCGTTTTATATAACTGTTTTTAAGCTTGAAGATCTTTATTGGGGTTTTAAGAAAGGAGAATTCATCAAGGATGGATATGGGATGATGAGAGATGTTGATGAAATATTTGAAGGAATTCATGGCAGTTCTTTACACGATTTAATTAAGAAAGATGAAAAACAAACTGACCCTAGTTAACATCTTCTTCACACTATGAAACCATAAAGCATTTAAAACAAAGTAAACTAATTCTTGATGCTTAAGAGGCGGTTTAAATATATAAAAAATTAACAGCAATTACACTTACACTTTATATGTTGGTTAATCCTAGCTATGAAACTGGTGGGTTGTATCAAAGGATTAATCAGTTTTACAATAAGCATTTTGGATCGCTTGAACTTACTCTTAAACCAGAGATGCAACGCGGGATGCAGGATGTGCTTAAGAAAAGGTATGGGTGGGAAAGGAATTATAGAGGTAGGATACCTGTGCCTTATAAACAGTGGGAAAACTTTGAACCACCTCTTGTTTTGGAGCACAAGAAAGTAGAGTGGCCTGGCAAGACCTTTAGAAAGGCAGGTAGGCTTGTTAGAAAAATTAAAGATACAATTTCTGTGAACCTAGATTCTGTATTCTTTCCTTAAACACTTAACAAACTTCTTATCCTTTATTTCTTCTTTTGGCTTTAGGCAGGCTACTAGTTTGCCGTTTGCTTCTGTGATTACAACATCGAACTTCTCGCCTCTGGCAGGTTTAAGCTCGAATGTTCTTACTGGATACTTTTTACTGTAGAAAGAATGTTCTTTAAGGAATTTATCTTTATTGTCGTAGATATTGGCAAAAAGCATGTTATCCTTGAATATAGTAAGCATGTAGTATGTCATGGAGTTAAATTGGTGTTCTGGGTTTAAATAGTTTTGTTTTTTACGGACAACAAAACAAAAGTTATATAAAGGTGCGCCTTCATAATATATTTAACATGCCAAAAAATTATTTTAATTCCGGATCAACCGTGATTATTCTGATTAGTTAGATTTCTAAAGTTTTAGATGCCTGGCAAGTGTCTATAACTGAGGTTTTTTCAAATGTAACTTATTTTTCTTTTTTGATAATATTATTCAAGGAGGATGAGAATATGACTTTAGCAGATCAGGTTGATGAATATGTTGGTGGTTATAGTCCTTTAACTGGGCTTGGGTATAATGGAAGTGCATTGCCTTTTAAGGCTGTGAAAGCAAGTGTAAATGGCAGGACTGTTGTAGTATTTCAGCAGGTGCCATTGAAAGCAGATTATGGTAGGAATGACCATAATTATGTGCTCTTGTCTTCAGAGCCATTGAAGAAAGAAAGTAGATATGTACCAAATATGCATTATAGACGTCCAGATGTACAAAAGCTTACAGCAGAATCAAAGACTACAAATGGGTTTTAATTAGTAAACTATAAATAGGGGTAAGCCTAAAAACAAAACATGATAGCAATACCGTTTTTAGCTTCATTGGCAGGCGCGTTTGGGCTTATTGTAGATAAGTTGAATATCAAGAATAAAAACCTGAATTATATGGGGTTTACTACAGTCACTTTTATGACACTTTCTTTGATTATGCTGCCGTTTGCATTCTTTTTTTTCAATGCTACAAAGGGAGCTTTTACATTAATGCCTGTCCTTTTCCTGTTTAGTTTTGTTCTTTGTGCAGGAATAGCTAATCTACTTTATTACAAAGGGTTTAAATATGAAAAAATTAATCATCTGGAACCAATTATTATGATGCAACCTTTATTTGTAGTTGTTCTTGCTGCTCTTGTATTCCCTTCTGAAAGGAATTTTGTAGTGATTATGGCTGCGTTGATAGCTTCAGTTGCAATTGTTCTATCACACATAAAAAATCATCATCTGGAATTTAATAAACATTCTTCTTTAGTACTTATCTCAAACCTTTTCTTTGCTGTTTGCGCAATACAGGCGAAATATCTACTTAATTATTTCTCGCCTTTTACACTTTATTTTCTAAGGTGCAGCCTTATTGGGCTTATTCTTTTTGTAACATACAGACCTAAACTGAAATATCTTACTTTTAAGGAAGAAGAGAAGTTTGCTTTGTCAAACATATTCTGGATAGCTAGAAGCGTACTTATATATTATGGATATGTTAACTTTGGAATCATATTTACAACTTTGGTGCTTATGGTAACCCCAATTCTAGTGTATACATTTACTTATTTCATACTTAAAGAAAGATTAGAAATGAGAAATCTTGTAGCATCTGCTGTGATATTAATCTGTTTAATTGCTGTTGTTTAACCTTTTCTCCATCTAACACCATTAGCTGTATCTTCAAGGATTATACCTTTTGCTTTTAATTGATCTCTTATTTTGTCTGCTGTTTTGAAATCTTTGTTCTTACGCGCTTGTTCACGTTTTTGGACTAAAGCTTCAATGTCTTTGCTTAATTCAGCTTTTTCATGTTCCATTACAGCAAGCACTGAATCGAATTTAAGCATTGTTTGCTTTATTTTCTTTGCATCTGCTTTACTTATTTTATCCATAATCTTGTTTATCTCTGTCATCAATTCAAAGATTGCAGCTAATGCACCTGAAATATTAAGGTCATTGTCCATTGCTGTTTCAAATTCGTCTTTGGCAGTTTTGATAAGTTTGTCTACTTTTTTGTTATCATTTTTGTTTTTTATTTCATCTAATTTATCTAAGAAATCATAGAACTTTTGCAGAGTTTCTTTTACCTTTTTAAGTTCATCTTCTCTGAAATCAAGTTTCTGCCTGTAATGTGTTTTTAACAGTTCATACCTGATTGCTTTAGGGTCATAACCTTTTTTCAGTAAGTCTCTTAATGTGAAAAAGTTGCCTAAAGACTTACTCATCTTTTTTCCATTCACAATAAGATGCTCGTTATGCAGCCAATAGTTTACCCATTTCTTGCCTGTAGCACCTTCACTCTGCGCAATCTCATTTGTATGATGCGGGAAAATAAGATCAATGCCGCCAGTATGTATGTCAAATTGTTCTCCAAGGTACTTCATTGACATTGCACTACATTCAATATGCCAGCCTGGACGTCCTTTGCCAATTATTGGATTCCAGAATACACCGCCGTCCTTGTCATTGTAAGCTTTCCAAAGCACAAAATCACGTGCATTTTCTTTTTCATACTCATCTGCATTATCTAACCTGCCATCTGCGTTATCTTTTAATTCTTGTTTATCTAATCTAGCAAGTTTACCGTAATTCTTGAATTTAGATATCTTAAAATAGGTTGAGCCATTTTTTTCATAGGTATAACTGTTTTTAGTTAGTTTTTTTACTAACTCAACCATCTCTTTGATATGTTCAGTTGCTCTTGGCCTTGTTTTTGGTATATCTATATTAAGTGTTTTAAGGTCTTCTAGAAATTCTTTTTCATAGAAACGAGTTACATCCTTTAGGCTTTTGCCTTCTTCCTGCGCTTTTTTTATTGTTTTGTCATCTACATCTGTGATATTCATCACATGCTTGACTTTGAAGCCTTTGTAAACTAGGTATCTCTTAAGTACATCATAGAATACCATTGCTCTTAAATTACCTATATGCGCGTAATTATAAACAGTCGGGCCGCAACTGTAGAAACCTACATTGCCTTTTTTTATGGGCTTGAATACCTCTTTTTTTCTTGATAAAGTGTTGAATAGTTTTAGTGTCATTATTATCCCTCAAACAAGTTCATACTTAAATATCTTTCCCCTCTGTCAGGAAGGACTGTTACAATCACTTTGTTCTTGCCTAATTTCTTAGCTGTTTGTAATGCCGCTATTACATTTGCGCCTGAACTTATGCCAGCTAATAAACCTTCTTCTCTTGCTATTCTTTTAGCCATCTTTTTTGCGTCTTTTGTTTTGATTGCAATCACTTCATTAATCAAATTCATATCTATAAGATCTGGTATAAAACCTTCACCAATACCCTGAATACCGTGCGGTCCTGGCTCTTTATTATTCATTACAGCGGATTCTGCTGGCTCAACAGCGATAATCTTAATCTCTGGGTGGGCTTTTTTCAGTATCTTAGCAACACCCATTAATGTGCCTCCTGTACCTGTGCCTGCTACGAAAGCATCGATCTTACCATAAACCTGGTTAAGTATCTCTTTACCTGTAATTTCCATATGGGCTCTGACATTATCTTTGTTCTGGAATTGTCTTGGCAACCAAGCATCTGGATTCTTTTTTAGTAGCTCATTGTATTTCCTGATTGCACCTGCTACATCCTCTTTCTCAGGTGTTAACACAATCTTTGCACCAAAAGCCTTCATCATCTGTATTCTTTCTTTACTCATGTGCTCTGGCATG
Source organism: uncultured Methanosarcinales archaeon (assembly GCA_964550525.1). Taxonomy (GTDB): domain Archaea; phylum Nanobdellota; class Nanobdellia; order Woesearchaeales; family JANQNQ01; genus CAZJZJ01. Next base: position 17,607 of record CAZJZJ010000004.1, on the reverse strand, counting down.
ACTGCTGTGAATTTATAACCTTTAATCGCAGACAACATTGCAAAAGCAATCCCTGTGTTGCCTGTTGTAACCTCAATAATCTTCTGGCCTGGCTTAAGATCTCCTCTTTCTTCAGCTTTCTTGATCATATAGTCAGCCATTACATCCTTGATACTGCCGCTTGGGTTCATTGAATCAAGTTTTACAAATATTAAGGATTTTGTGTCATTGAGTTTGGTTAACTTCACTACCGGTGTTCCTCCAATCAATTGGAGTAATCTTGATTTTGCCATTTTAGGTTACCTTTTGATTTGTTGATTTATTAAATTTTCTTTTTCTTTCATTGAAGGGAGCAGAGGGACTTGAACCCTCAATCTAGCGCTCTGCAGGCGCTCGCCTTAGCCGTTTGGCCATGCTCCCAGAAAAGATTTAAAACTAAAACAATGAAAGAATTCTAACAACAACAACTTGTTTTGTTTGTCATGTAAATTAGGAAGTAGTGTTAGTATATAAATTTAACTGAAATTCCGAGGGTTATAACCCAAACCCAAAAAGCTTATAAATAGTGGTTTAATCTTAATCCCAATCGGGGGTTGATATACATGGAAGTAGATGCATATTCTCTATTAGAGAAAATAAGGACAAATAAGCCTTTAGTACACCATTTAACCAATTGGGTGACTATATATGATTGTGCGAATATAACTAGAGCTTTTGGAGCTTTGCCTGTTATGGCTCATGCTAAAGAAGAGGTTGAGCAGATGACAGGGATTGCAAGCGCGCTTGTACTCAATATAGGCACATTAACAACACCATTAGTTGAATCAATGATAGCAGCAGGAAAAAAGGCAAATGAGAAAGAGATTC
>CAZJZJ010000004.1:0-16751 GCA_964550525.1 uncultured Methanosarcinales archaeon | reverse complement strand
AGGCACATTAACAACAGAAATGATTGATTCTATGATTCTGGCAGCTAAAGCAGCTAACAAAAAAGGTATTCCTATTGTTGTGGATGCAGTTGGTGTAGGTGCTACTGATATGAGAACCAATAAAGTCTTAGAAATCCTAGATAATGTTAAAGTAGATATCATAAAAGGAAACGCAGGCGAGATTGGCATCTTAGCAGGCGCTAAAGCTGAGGTCAAAGGAGTAGAATCCATGGGTGTAGAAGGCAACTTGATTGAATTAGCTAAAAAACTCGCTAAGGAAAGAGATGCAACTGTGGTTATCACAGGTGCAGAAGACATCATAGCAGACAAAGAAAAGGTTTTTGTAGTTAAAAATGGCCATCCTATGATGGGTTGTATTGTAGGGACAGGTTGTATGGCAGCCTCTGTTATTGGAAGTTTTGTAGGCGTTGAAAAGGATTATGCAAAAGCAGCTGCAGCAGCTATAGCTTGTTTTGATATTGCAGGTGAACTAGCTGCTAAAGAAAGCAAAGGCCCTGGAACTTACAAAGAAAGGTTCTACGATGAAGTCTATAATCTGGATAAAGATATTGTATCTGGACTGCAAAAAATAGAACAAAAATGATTAAAGGTTTTTATTTTATTACTGACAGTAAACTGACTAAAAAAACTCCAGTCGAAGATGTAGAATCTGCATTAAAGGCAGGAGTTAAAGTAGTTCAGTACAGAGAAGATAAGCCAAAGAAAGAAGAAGCTTTGAGAATCAAAGAGCTTTGCCAAAAATACAGTGCAACTTTCTTAATCAACAATGATGTTAAATTTGCTTTAGAAGTTGGTGCTGATGGAGTTCATCTTGGCCAGAATGATATGCCTTATGAAGAAGCAAGGAAATTGCTTGGAGACAAAATCATTGGTGTAACTGCACACAATGTTGAAGAAGCTGTAGAAGCAGAAAAAAAAGGCGCTGATTACCTTGGCTTAAGCCCAATCTTTGCAACAACTACAAAGTTAGATGCAGGCAAACCTGCAGGCATACAATTAATCGAAGACGTAAAGAAGGTTGTCAAGATTCCAGTGGCTGCAATCGGCGGCATAAATGAATCTAATATTGATGAAGTCATAAAAGCAAAGCCTGACGCAATCTGCGCAATATCTGCAACAGTTGCAAGAGATGATGTTGAAGAAGCTGTTAAAAACATAATCAATAGGATGGGTGGTGTGAATGGTTAAACCAGATGAATATGAGGCAATAATTAAGGAACAGTTCCCAACAATTCTTAATCTAGGTAAACATTATAGGTTACCAGAGGATATTGCATCTTTTTTTGAGCAACAGATAGTTAAATTAGGCGGCCAAGTAGGTTCTCAAAAGTATTATGAGAATGAAAATTCTTTGATTGGTATGTTACATAAAGAATTAAGTGCAGGGCCTTTTAATGTTGTTGTTTCTGGGAAGCTTGAAGTTACATTAAATGGGGCAAGTGTTGGTGGACATGAAGATAAGATGAAACTGTTAAAGAGTGTTTTTAAGACAGCTGCTGAAACTGATTGGGGTAGGATTGGCAAAACTGAATCTTCTGAGAGAAAAATTGATTTAATAAATATCCTGGATAAAGCTAACCTTGATTATGACGTAAAGGATCTCCGTACTAGTTATATTATGCATAAATTATATGGCGATATTTCTTTAGGTTCTAACGCAGATATTTCAAAAGCAGTTAATGCTCCTATATATACGTCAGAGTTTACACTTAACCTTGGTGAATCTTGGGATGTTATATATTTTAGATCTCATCCTTATAGTCCTGACTTTATTGATGCAAACCTTGGTGATAACGCTAAAAGTAGATTACGATTTTTGAAAGATCTCTTCGAAGCTGAAGCTTACTTGAGTAACCGTGAAGATAACTCTATAACTCCTCACATGTTGAGAGGTGTTCTGAGGTATCGTTTATGGCTTGCAGTCGAACAAAAACTGCAAGCTTATGAAGCAGGTGAAGCAGGTGAATGAAAAACATAATCAATAGGATGGGTGGTGTGAATGAAAGAATTTGAAACACAATATAATCTGGCTAAAGAGGAAGTTGAAAAACAATTTCCTTCAATTTTAGGTCTTCCTGAGGAAGATTTTTCTTTCCCAGATGAACTTGTTTCTTTTATTGAAACAGAGTTTTATAAGATAATGGGATACAAATCAGGTGGTGGTGTTCCTATAAGGGAAGAAATGGACCAGAATGCTCTTTTACAAAGAGTATATAATGCACAGTATCAACAACCTGATTCTATTCAGTTGCCTGTTACTATTGCAGGTAGTTTTGGTGATGTTGATGTTTCTTCTACAGTTGCAGGAAAGAAAACTACTTCAAAAACAGATCTTATGAGTATTGTAAACTTAACAATTAACACTGCAGCTAAAGAAATAGCAAAAGGATATCACGAAGGGCATTTAAGATCAGTTTCAGTTCCTTTATCTGATATTCTGGAGAAGTGTGATTTGCGTTTTGATGTTGGAGAGTTAAGTAATCTTGTGATATGCCCTAGGTCTTTTTATAAGCCAGAACTAGGTTTTTCTGAAGAACAACCTCAGAAAGTGGGTGAAGGTGAATATAGTAAAACTTTCCAAGTGAACTTTAGAACTAAAAGACGATCGCACGATGGTTCAGCAGATTCTGTAACCTTTTACGAGATTCATCCTAAAAATGCACCATATTATACTTTCTTTAGTTTTGGACCTAGTAAAGGTGTAAAGGTACACAAGTTAGCAACATGCCTAAGAGATTATAATGAATTAGTAAAAAGCGGAGAATTGGTTTATGAGAACCATGGTAAGCTTGTCCATGCACTCTTCTACAAATTCGCATTGGCAATCGAACAAAAAATCCAAGCTTATCAAGCTAAGCAAGGCGGTGAAGCAGGTAGATGACCCAACTCCAAAAAGCTCGTCAAGGGATTGTAACTCAGGAAATGAAATATGTTGCAAAGGAAGAAGGAGTTAGTGAGCAGTTTATTCTGGAGAACGTTGCAGCAGGCAAGATAGTTATTCCTGCGAATGTTGGCCGTAAGAATCTAAAGGCAGTTGGGATAGGTAATGGGTTGAAGACTAAGATCAATGCTAATATTGGTTCTTCTCCAAACAACGCAGATGTAAACTGCGAGCTGGACAAATTAAAGGTTGCAGTTGCTGCAGGCGCTGATGTTGTTATGGATCTTAGTACTGGTGGTGACCTTAATCAGATTAGAGAAACCTTGATCAAAAACTGTGAAGTACCTATTGGAACTGTGCCTATATACCATGCAATGGTTCTTAAGGATAATGATGTAACCAAGGTAACAGCAGAGGATATGCTGGAAGCGATTGAATTGCATGCAAAACAAGGTATAGATTTTATAACAGTTCATTGTGGTGTATTGAAGAACATGATACCGATGCTTAAGAAACGGATTGCAGGAGTTGTATCAAGAGGCGGTGCTTTTTTAGTCAAATGGATGAAGGAAAACAATAAAGAGAATCCTTTATATGAAAACTTTGACAAAATCCTAGAGATCGCTAAAAAGTATGATGTTACTTTAAGCCTGGGCGATGGTTTTAGACCAGGCGCTATAGCAGATTCAACAGATGAAGCTCAGTTAGCAGAATTAAAGGTTTTAGGAGAACTAACAAAGAAAGCATGGGAAAAAGATGTACAAGTTATGATAGAAGGTCCTGGTCATGTGCCAATAAATGAGATTGAAAAGAATATGAATCTGCAGAAAGAATACTGCCATGGAGCACCTTTTTATGTGCTTGGTCCTTTAGTTACAGACATTGCACCTGGTTATGATCATATTACTTCAGCTATAGGTGGAGCTTTAGCTGCTTATCATGGTGCAGCTTTTTTATGTTATGTTACACCATCAGAACATTTAGGCTTACCTAACATAGAAGAAGTTAAAGAAGGTGTTATAGCAAGCAAAATAGCAGCGCATGCAGCAGATATAGCTCGCGGTTTAGATGTGAGAAATTGGGATGACGAGATATCTAAAGCAAGAGCTAACCTAGATTGGGAAAAACATCTTGGTTTAGCTTTAGATAAAGAAAAAGCATGTTCAATAAGGCAAAGAAGTGGTAATACAGATGAAGATGTTTGCAGTATGTGCGGTAAGTTTTGTTCTATTAAAGCATCAAAAGAGGTAATCCAGGATGAAGATTAGCCAAATAGGTGGAGAGTTTGAATTAATCAAACGGATTACAAAGAAGGTTAAAGATAAGAATGTAATAAAATCAATAGGCGATGATACTGCTATTGTAAAGGTTGGTAAAAAGAATCTTCTTTATACAACTGACATGTTTGTTGAGAATGATCATTTTTCTTTGAAATATTTTTCTCCCAGACAAATAGGTATTAAATCTATAGAAGCGAATGTATCTGATATTGCTGCAATGGGTGGTAAACCTAAATATGCATTGATTTCTTTATGTCTAAGAAGAGATATACCTTATGAATTTGTTATGGATTTCTATAAAGGAATCTGGGAATCTTGTAGTAAATATGGTATTGATGTCATTGGAGGAGATACAACTCACGGAGCTTTAGTAGTTGTCAATGTAACTTTGGTTGGTGAAGTCTCTAAGGAGAACATAAGTTTACGTAGTGATGCTAAGGCTGGAGACTTTATTATGGTTAGTGGTGATCTTGGTAAATCTACTGCAGGTTTGAATGTTTTCTTACAAAGGATAAAAGGCCATGCTAAAGTTAAAAAACAACATTGCGAACCAAGAGCTCGTTTAGATAAATCAGTTAAGATAGCTAAATATGTTAATGCAATGGAAGATGTCTCAGATGGATTAGCTGAAGAGCTTAAACATATTTGTGAAGAAAGTAAGGTGGGTTGTGTAATCTTCAAAGATAACATCCCTATCTCAGAAGAAACTCGTAGAGCTGCTAAAGCTGTTGGCAAAAGTGCTGTTGATTATGCTTTATTCGGTGGCGAAGACTTTGAACTTGTTTACACAGTACCAGAAAAGTATCTAAACAAGGTTTCTGGCTACCTAGTTGGCGAAATACGCAAGAAAAAAGGCGTTTACCTGTATTCTAAAGGCAAAGAGCAGCCTGTTAAGAAAAGCGGGTTTAATCACTTTAAATAACCACTTCTAAATAGTAAACTTTATAAGGGGCTGATTATTCTTTTTCTCACTTAGAGAGTGTGGAATAAAATGAAACCTCTTGAATTGGTTGTATGTGATAATTATCTACAGGGCGAAGAGATATTTGTAGAGTCTGCAATAGAGGTTGCAATGGAAGATATAGATTGGGAATATAATGTTTCATTCATTCCTGAAGAAGAATTATTGACTGCTGACATTCCTGAAAATGCAGTCGTATATGTTCATGGAGAGAAAACGTGCGGTTATATAACAGCTAGTTATATGGTTAAGTTAGCAAAAGAAAGGCCTGACTTGAAGTTTATACTAAATGTTGATATGGATTTTAAGGAAGAACATTTTAAAGAGAATCCTCCTGACTATAGAGTTGTTAAAGATGCCTATCTTGCAGGCGATCATGCTTCAAACCAAATTATAGTAACTACTGAACGGCTTTATAATTTTATGGGAGGAAAAAGCTCAGATTTCAAAGATTACATAACTCATCTAAGAGCTATAAGGTCAAGCAAAGAAAACAAACTGAAAATAATGGTCTGTAAGGATATGCCTGAAAGGCGGCATGGTAGAGATCCGTTTACTTTGTCGATTAAATATAAGGTGCTTGAAAAAGGGGGTTTTGATTATGAGTTTGTTTATTTGAGTGAGAGTGATTTAAAGGATGAAACTAATTTTCCTCATGGTGCTCTTGTTTATGTGCATGGAAACTATAACCAGAGCTATTCTAATCTCACTCATATGTGTGAACTTGCAGAGAAAAGACCAGACCTGAAGTTTTTAGTCAAGATTGATCCTCATTTTAGAAAGGAAAATTTTGGGGGTATAGATGAAAATTACAGGTTGGCAAAAGAAATAACACAGTTGCATCTTGAACATTGGCAACAGTACATAGATGCTTCGCAGCAGATCAATGAATCGCACGAATACCTGGCTTCACGTAAGGATGAAACTAGATACAGAGAGATATACAAAGACTTTTTTATTCAATTGTTTAATCTTATGGAGGCTAAAGATGGAAAAGCTTGAATTCATTGTTTGTCATAATGATATGTCAATGGGGCAGTTTAGGGAGAATTTTGAGCGAGCTGCAGCTGAAGCACGAATAGATGACTATAACCTGAAACTGCGCGGGGAGAGAGCATTAGAGAATCCTGATCTGTTTCCTGAGCAGGCAGTTGTCTATGTGCATGGGAATGCATGCAGGAAGAATCATAATGTCGGACTTGCACGCGAGCTTGGAAAGAAAAGGCATGATTTGAAATTTATATTTTATATCGATGGGGATAATTTTACAGCAGATAATTTCATTGATGATGATTATCAGTTTGTGAAAGAAGTGTTGGATGACCAGTTTTCTCCCTGGAACAGGTTTGTTGTTTCTTTGGATCATCCTACGTTCTTCAGCAGAGGAGAAGGGTTGGATGGTGAGCCTATTGAAAACAGTTTGAGTAAGTATCTTGGATGTCTTAATGTAATCAGATGTATGCATCCTATACGAAAACTTAAAGGGCCGCATGTTTTTGTCTGTAGTGATGTTAGTGGGATAAATGGGCAAGGCTATCTAGATGGTTTATTTGCAACATTAATCAAAGAAGTAGATATGGATTATGGTTTTGCTATTATTGCTGAACAAGCATTGCAAGAGCCGATAAGATTTCCTGAAGGTTCAGTGCTTTATGTACATACAAGGCTTAATACAGGTTATGTAAACATTGGTTATGCACGTGAATTAGCTGAACTTAGGCCTGATCTAAGGTTTATTTTTCAGATAGATTCTAATTTTCGGAAAGATCAATTTGAACGTAGGGAGTTTAGGTTAAATAGTATTGATCAGGACTATAAGCTAGCTAAACATGCTGTTGGAAATGACGAAGACCCTTCTTTTATGTTTGTTACTACTAGTTATGAACCTTGTCAATTTTTTGATAGTAATTATCGTCCTGAATATGGTCTTTTAGGCTACATGAAACAACTCAAACAACTGGAGGGAAAGAATGCGACACGTTGATTTGGTGTTTTGTCATAGTCCATTACTTGAAGGAGCGGGAGGTCCTCTATTTAAGATGTTATTAGAGAAAACTGTAGGTAAATTGGGTTTAGATTATACTGTTCATAAAAAACAAGAAGGCGGGTTGTTAGATACTAATTTCTTTCCTAAGGATGCAGTTGTATACTTTCATGCAGGCAAAAGGACACGTTATAGGCATGTAGGGATAGCAAGCAGACTTGCAGATCAGAGAAAAGATCTTAGTTTTATTGCTGAATTAGGAAACTTTGCTAGAGATAAGTTTGGTTCACAAGAGGATTATTACCTTATAAAAAAAGCTGTAACAGACGGTTTTAATGCTGCTAACAGGTTTGTTATTTCAGACCAAAAAATTCTACATTTCTTAGCTGGCAAGAGGTTTGGTGAAACACCTGAAACAAAACTAGAAGATTCCCTGGAAAAATATCTTAAACAATGGGTGTTTGTGAAGACGGCTAGGGAAGTTAAGAGGAAACGTAAGAAAAGAGTTTATATGTTTTGTTTTAATGATAGGGATGGTCCGGATTGTCATAATGGAGACATGCAATGGGGTATGGAAGAAGTGATTAAAACAAAAGGCATCAGTTATATTGTAAGAACTTTACCCGAATACACTTTGGAATATGCTGCTTCTATGTATGCAGATATGTTTCCTCAGGGGGCTATAATCTATGTACATGGGAATAATAATCAGCTTAACCCTAATGTTACGCCTGTAAGAAAGCTTGCAGAAAAAAGGCCAGATCTAAGGATAATACTTCAGGTTGATCCTTTATCCGGTGAAGATAAATTTAAACCAGAAGAAAACCACGCATATGTGAAATCTTTACTAGAGCAAGACTTTGGTGCAGATCGTCCTGTTATGATTTCACCTTATCACATCTCCCGCTTTATAAGGGGGGTTGATCGTTTTAATGATCCTTCAGGAGAAGGATTCTCAGATTACCTTGACCAATACTTAGCTTTGGAGGCGCAAGATGGAAAAGCTTGAGTTTATTTTGTGTCATAGTAAAAGGAAAGTAGCTGAGGATATACTAGGTAGAAGTTTTTTTGGGATAATTGAGGAGTTAGGTCTTGATTGTGAACCTTTGATTTTTGCTGAAGAGGATTTAGAATATGCAGATAAATTTCCTCAAGATGCTGTTGTTTATGTTCATGGTAATATGCATTCAGGTTATGCAGGAGTAGGTTATGTGCGTGAATTAGTTAAAAAAAGAAAAGACCTAAAATTCATAGTTTTTGTAGATAGTGATTATTGCAGTATAGGGCATTTTCACTTTGAAAAAGATTATGATTTTTTTAGACAAGCAGCAGAAGAAGATTTTGATGCAGCTAACCAAGTTGTGATTTCATATCTTCATCCATTTGATTTTGTAAAGACTATTGATCGTCATGGTAAACCTGTTGAGGAAGGCCTTAAAGATTATCTTATACAATACTTAGCATTACAGGAGGCAAAGAAATGAAACCTCTTGAGTTTATTGTTTGTCATGGGGATAAATTTGTAAGGGATACAGTTAAAAAGGACATACCAACTATTATGGAAAGAGTTGGAATAGATTACAACCTTACTTTCTTGACTGAAGAAGAGTTTGAAAAAGCAGAGGATCTGCCTCAGGATGCTTTAGTCTATGTACATAGTAACTATAATAATGATTATAGCACTGTTGGCAAAGTCATGGAATTAGCTGAAACAAGAAAAGACCTAAAATTCATTGTAAGCATTCTTCCAGAGTGTTTTACTAAGGGACTTTTTGAAGATGTTGACAGGTTGGATTATTATACTTTTCTAAAAGAAAAAAAGCTAGATGGTTTTACTGCTCTTAATCCGGTAGTGGTTTCAACTGACCATTTTGTTTCTTTTGTTTTTGGTAAGCTAGGTGAAGATCCTATAATAGACAACCTTGAAAAGTATCTCACTGAATGGAAAGAGTTAATGGAGGCTGAGGAATGCTTTGTACCTCTTGATAAGACTAATTGGCCATATTTTGTAATTTGTAGTAATGAAGCTGATGATGACCCTTATGTATATATGCTTTATAGTGTGTTAGATGATGCAGGTTATCGTGACGATAGTGTATCTGAGTTTGCATTACATAACCCTGATAGCTTCCCTGATAATTCTGTTGTATATGTGCATGGTGGAAGGAAGGATGGGCATGTCAATCTTGGATATGTGAAAAAGCTTGCAGAGAAAAGGCCTGACCTGAAGTTTATCATAAGAGTAGATGAAGATACTAATGAAACCAGGTTTTATAAGAGAAAAGACTATGATTTCTATTACAGCCTGGTTGAGCAGGAAAAAGTTGGAATAAAAGCAGGTGTATCTAACCAGATCACTATTGTCTATTCAGAGTGGTTTTTGGAAGAAGAAGAGGAGATTATCCAAAAAGATTTTTTTGATTACCTGACTGCAGCCAAGGTTGCTAACGAGGCTAAAGATGGAAAAGCTTGAAAAAGTTGTGAAGGATGAAGCAAAGAAAGGTTCTTCTAAAAAGAAACCTCTGAAGTTCTGTCTTGTGATGTTTGATGATAATATTTTTGGCAACTTTTTTACAAGAATGATGACAGAGGCTTATGCAATGGCAGTGGGGTATCAAGGCTTAAGATCAGGTACTCATAAACTGGATTCTCATCCTGAAAGCTACTTCTCTGATGGAAGTGTGTTACCAGAGAATGCAGTGGTGTATGTTCATGGTAACTCTTGTTGCAAATATGATAATGTGGGTTATGTAAGGCAGTATGTAGATCCAGAATCTTCACAACATAGGCCTGACCTCAGGTTTATTGTAAAGATGGGTAGTAGTTTTAGTCAAGGAAGTTTCGAAAACCCTGAAGATTATGTTTTTCTTAAGTCATATCTTGGTGGCGAAACTTTTGATATTGCTAAGCCTGTTAATGTATTAATAGGTTCTTCATATTCAAGTAATCAAAAAGAATTCAGACAACAGCTTATTGATTACTTCACAGCTGTAATCAAAGCAAACGAGGCGAAAAAATGTCAGTAATTATAGTTGATGATATTGCAAAGCCTAGGGAAGATGCAAGGCGTGCGTTAGAGCAGATACTTGGCGAGCAGGAGATCCATGAGTTTGATAATGGTGAGGATGCTTTGGAGTATTTTATCCAGCATCAGGATGAGGTTGATCTTGTTGTTACTGATATTCTTATGCAAGGGATGAACGGGATTGAGTTAACAAGGCAAGTGCTTGGTTATAAAGAGCTACCAGTATTGCTGCATACAGGCACTTGGTCGAAAACCTATCTTTATGAGATGGTTTTCAATGGCGCATTAAAGCAAAACCCTATTGAGATTGCGCAGAAGATGTGTTATTTTGATTCTTTTGAAGAATACAAAGCTGCTTTTAAAAAACAGCTTGAAGATGCGCAGGAAAAACAAAGAGAAAACGGGGTTAACCTTGAATTGCTTGATAATTCTATAGATAGGTTTACCAATATGCGTGACCATCTTGTGGATTATGTTAAAAATGTCTACAAAGAACTAGTCAGAAACTTTAACGCAGCTGTTAGAAGTTTGCCTGAAGATTTTGCAGAGATAAAAGAAAGACTACTTGAGCTTGAATGGGATTTTAAGTTTGATAAGACTGATCATTTTTTGCATAGGCTATATCCTTTAGAGTATATATCTATAACGCTTTGGGATAATGATTTGCCAGAAATCAAAGCAATCTATCAAACAATGCGTGATGTGAAGAATGTTACTCTTGGCACTAAAGATAGGTATAACCCTTCTACTGTTGATGCGATTAACCATAAGAAAGCGCTTAGGAAAGCTGATAGGAATCCTTTACCTGTCAACGAACCACCAATTAAGCTTAGGAACAGGCAGATTATGTTGGAAGGTGAGTCCAGACCTTTTGTAGTGATTAAGCCTGGAGAAGATTATAATCAATACCTATCAGAAATAGAGAAAGTATTTGCACCTACAGGCAAAGTCATTGCACGTTCAATGTGTGTTTCTGAGGATGGAAAGATACCTTTAGCAGGTTTTGGTGATTCAGTGCCTGTTTCAGATATAAAAGGGCTTGAAGCAGCTATCAAAAAAGTAAGAGAGATTGATAATAAAAGCCTAGATGAATTCTGTTTATACAGGCAGTTCCAGAGACCAACTGAAGAAGGTATGTTTATTGCAATCGAGCCTTTCTATGAGACAAAGTATCTTGGTTCTGTTATACAAAATCCTAACAATGAAAATCAGATATTGATAGAGTTTAGGGAAAGAGATCAAGAACCAGGTGATCCAAACACCATAAACTACTTTATGTTGTATGATAAAATGAATACAAAAGTTATTGAAGCAAGGTTGCCTGAAGATATAGATAAAGATAAATTAGCTTTAGATATTGTTTATCTCTATATTAAGAATCTTTGCAAGATGGAGAAACAAGGAGTATATGACCACAGCAACACTTACCAAATGGAGTTTGGTTTTGATTCAGATACTGAGCCAATATATGATTTCCAGATGAGACAATTCAAACAAAAAACAACTCCAGAAGAATTCAAAGTAGAAGATCCTTATAAATGCAGAGCAGTATTCGGGAAAACAGATGAGAATGGCCTAGTATTTGCTGTTACAGATACAGATGAGCCTGAAGTTTTATCTTTACTAGCGCAAAGAGCTAAAGAAGATGGTATTAAAGTAGCTTATCTTATGAAAAGGCCTAAGATAGACCCTAATATTGCTAGCTATATAGATAACCTTGGGCTATTAATCCTTGGCAGAGATCTGGCTGTACAAGCACATGGTTATTTCAACTCAATGGTGCAAGCAGATAATGTTATGCTGCTTCAATCAAAACAATTGGGAGAACTAGATCTTAGGACAGGAGACACGATTAAGTACGTTTCAAATGGTACTCAGGCTTCTATCACAAGGATAGATAGGGCAGGTCATGTAAAAGATGCTATTAGGGAAGTATTAAACAACTAACCAAATAAAACATAACAAAACATTTATAAAACACGGGCTTTTTAGCAATAAAATTAAAGGGTGGTGTTAAATGGAAAACGAAGAAAATAAGACTCCTACAGAAGAAGTTAAAGAAGAAAAAAAAGAGGAGATTAAGAAAGAAGAAGTTAAAGAAGAAGTTAAATTAGATGTTTCTAAGGAAGAGCCTAAAGAGGAAAAAGCTCCTGAGGTTAAGGTTGAGGAAAAGAAACCTGAACCTGTAAAGGTTGAAAAAGAACATCCTATCAAACACAAACGTGTCAGTAAAGCAGCACATTGGAAATTTGTAAGCTTAGTTTTGGCTGTACTATTATTGATCTCAATTTTCACTTATGGTTTTAGATTTAATTCTATTGATACAGTAGTTAAGCAGATAGATAGAGTATCAAAGAAGGTTGATTCTAGTGAAATCAAGACTTCTTTGAATGAAATAAAAGAGCAATTATTAGAACTAAAGACAGAAACAACTAAAACAGAAGCATCTGCTTTCACAGGCAACGCTGTGAAACTTGACTTTTATGTGATGTCGCAATGTCCTTTTGGTACACAGGTGGTTGATGCAATTGCTCCTGTAAAAGAAAAGCTAGGAGATGCTTTGGATCTAAATATTGATTTTATCTTCTATCCAAAATCACAATATGTTGGTAAAGAATCCACTTTCTGTGTTGATGATCTTTGCTCAATGCATGGTATTCCTGAGGTCCAAGGTAATATAGTACAATTATGTGCAATGAAATACAACCCTAATAAATATTTAGATATGCTTACATGCCAAAACAAGAATGCAGGCGCTATCCCTAATAATTGGGAGTCTTGCGCTGAAAAAGCTAACCTAAATTTAGAATCTATAAAAACATGTTATGAAGGTGAAGAGGGTAAAACTCTTGCTAGAGAAAGTTCAGCAAGGGCATCTGCAAAAGGTGCTTCAGGTAGTCCAACCATCTTCCTAAACGACGAATCTTATGGTGGTGGTAGACAGACTAATGAGTTTTTTAGAGCATTGTGTGCAGAGTTTGATGATGCACCTCAAGCATGTGATGAAATTCCTAAGCCTAAAGAAGTTAACATGATACTACTAAATGACGAAAGATGTTTAGATTGCGATGTTAGTGGCTTAGTAGGCCAGCTTAAATCTATCTTCCCAGGGCTTAAGATTACAGAACACGATTACAGCTCTGATGAAGGTAAAGAACTATTCAATAGCTTAGACCTTGAACTATTGCCTGCAGTTTTGTTCGATGAAACAGTAGAACAAGGTGAAGGTTATGCAAATGTACAAAGATTCTTGCAGCCAGCTGGAGATTACCTTAATCTAATGATAGGTGCAACTTTTGACCCTACAACAGAAATCTGTGACAACGAAAAGGATGATACAGGCAACGGTAAAGTAGATTGTGATGATCCTGATTGTAAAGAAGCAATGGAATGCAGAGAAGAAAAACCTAAAACCTTAGACCTATTTGTAATGTCACAATGCCCTTATGGAACAAGAGCCTTAGATGCAATGGAAGAAGTGCTTGAAAACTTTAAAGACAACATTGACTTTAACATCTACTTTATTGCAGATGAAGAAGGTGATGGTTTCAGTGCATTACATGGCCAACCTGAGGTTGATGAGAACATAAGAGAGCTTTGTGCAATTGAACATTATCCAGATGATTACAAATACATGGATTATATCTGGTGTAGAAACAAGGATATAACTAGTGATGATTGGGAGAAATGTGCAACAGACGGTATAGATGTTGAAGTAATCAAAGAATGTTTTGAAGGTGAAGAAGGTAAAGAGCTGCTTAGAGAAAGTATAAAAGTTACGAACGCTCTTGGTATAGGTGCTTCACCTACATGGATGGCTAACAACAAGAACATCTTTAGTGGGATAACTGCAGAAGCTGTTAAAGAAAACTTCTGCGCAGCTAACCCTGATGTAGATGGTTGTGAAAACACTCTTTCATCAGAAGCAGATGTACCTGCTGGAAGCTGTTAAAAAGAGGCAAATCATGAAAAAACTTTTTTTTATTTCAATCTTATTTATTCTTTTAGCTAGTTTTGTCAGTGCGCAGACTTTAACTGCAGCTACAGACCCAAATAAGGTGTACATTCTTTTCTTCTATGGCAAAGGATGTCCGCATTGCGCTAAAGCTGAGCCTTTCTTAGAAAATTTAGCAGAAAGATACCCTCAAGTTGAACTGTTAACTTATGAAATATGGTATGATTCTGAGAATGCTAAGTTGTTTTCTGACCTTAGCACAGCTTGCCATAAGAAAGTTATGGGTGTGCCTACTTTTTTTATTGGTGAAGAGGTAATTGTAGGTTATGATAATGAGTTTAGTAAAGGTCGTGAAATAGAGAGTACTGTACAGAAATGTATAAAAGAAGGTTGTATTAATACTCTTGATAAACTAAAAGAACATGATGCTACTTGTACTATTGATCATGAAACAGAGAAGGATTATATTGTTAATCTGCCTTTGATCGGCAAAATAGATACAAGAAATATGTCTTTACCATTATTTACGTTCATAATCGGCCTTTTAGATGGTTTTAATCCGTGTGCAATATGGGTGTTATGTTTTCTTCTAACATTATTAATCTATGCGAAATCCAGGAAAAAGATGCTATTAATAGGATCAATATTTGTTTTTGCTTCAGGATTTGTATACTTCCTATTCATGACAGCTTGGCTTAATTTTTTCCTTTTCATGGGCTATGTTAACGCTTTAAGAATGGTCATTGCAATCATTGCAATCATTACAGGTTTGATCAATATAAAGGATTTCTTCTGGTTTAAGAAAGGTGTTTCTTTGACTATCCCAGATAGGCTTAAGCCTAAGCTTTTCAAAAAAATGAGAAAACTAGTTCATGAATCAGGGCTTTGGGGTATGATCCTTGGTACAGTTGTGCTTGCATTCACAGCAAACACATATGAATTGTTATGTACAGCAGGTTTCCCTGCAATATATACCAGGATACTAACACTTAAAGCACTTCCAACATTCTCTTATTATGCTTACCTTGTATTGTATAATGTTGTTTATGTAATCCCCTTAGCTGTGGTGGTTGCAGTCTTTGTCAAAACAATGGGTGCACATCGTTTCACAGAGAAACATGGTAGAATTCTTAAGATAATCGCTGGATTATTGATGCTGGCTCTAGGTTTGATAATGTTGCTAAAGCCAGAACTATTAATGTTTGGTTAACCACCAAAAAAAAGCTTTAATCCAAGCATAAAAACTATTCCTATAATAAAAAAAGCAAAATGAAACATGGACTTGCTAAGCTTTGGTTCTTTATGCAGCTCTGGTATAAGGTCGCATGCTGCAATGTAGATGAATCCGCCAGCTGCAAACGGTAGCATGAAAGGGATAATCTCTTTGATAGAAGTTGCTAATAAATAACCGAGAACACCTCCTAGGATAGCTGTCAACTGCACCATAAAGTTTGCTGTTAATGCCTTTATTTTGTTCATACCTCCATAGACAAGAACTCCAAAATCACCTAGCTCCTGAGGTATCTCGTGGCCAATAATAAGCAAAGTTGTAACAATACCAAATGGGACGCTAATCAAAAAACTAACTGCAATAATAATCCCATCAATGAAATTATGCACTGCATCACCAACTAGGATTGTATAAGTAAACGGATGCACATCACATTTGCCCTCGTGACAATGCCGCCAATGAAAGAATTTCTCAATAATAAAGAAGAATATGAAACCCACCATTAAATAAATAAAAGCAATCATTGGCTCTAACTTTTCAAGTGATTCTTCCAATAAATGGAATAAAGCTCCGCTAAGCAAAGCACCTGCTGAAAATGGAACAAGTATAACTACCAGTTTCCTTAAATGCTTTTCATTAAGCCATAAAGAGAATGCTCCAACTAAAGAAATAAGGCCATCAATTACAGTCATTAATAGTATCCATGCGAAGATATGCATTTTAGTAGAATTATTGTTGGAGGTATTTATAAAGTTATCTTTTATCTGGTGTGTCAATTTCTACCTTTTTCATACCCCTAAAAAACCCTCAATAATATATAAATCTTCCTCTAAAAAACACTTCAATTCAGGTTGAAGCTTACTTCTGGGTATTTATATACAGGGATCTTACTGTTTTATGCGGCAATCAAGCCGTGGAGTGGAAAAAATGAAGAGAACAATTGGATTGATTTTGATGGTGTTTATGATAGCAAGTATTGTTTTAGCAGCAGAGCCTACTCTGTATGATTTGAATAAGGAAAAGGTTGTTGAATCTTGCGGAGAGTTTGAAGATACACAAGATCAAGTCAAATGTATTCTGCCTTACGAAAGGCCGCAGATAGATGTTGTCTTTGTTATTGATAGTACAGGCAGCATGGCAGATGAGATAAGGACAGTAAAACATCACATAATTAACATTGTTGATGCAGTTCGTTCTGGGCAGCCGAGTCCTGTTTTAAGGGTAGGTGTTGTTACATACAGAGACCACGAGCCAGAAGAGCATGAGTACCTGTTCAGAGACATGGACCTTACTTACAATACTGACAAGGCTTTGGATTTTATCCGTTCAATTAAAGCAACAGGTGGCGGTGATCATCCTGAAGCTGTAAGTGATGGACTTTATCATGCCGTTTACAAGCTTAGTTGGGATGAA
>CAZJZJ010000003.1:0-60442 GCA_964550525.1 uncultured Methanosarcinales archaeon | reverse complement strand
CTTTGACTTATCCAGAGTTAAGAAAATTTGCTAATGAAGGCGTCGACTCTTTATGTCCTACTTCAACTGATGCAAAAGATTACAATGAAGAAGATGATTTTACCCAAGACCAAATATGTGATGGTAAGACAATAGGTGCTCATTTATCAGAGTATGACAGCCAGTGTGGTGTTGGTAAAAAAGCATCCTGCGTTTTTGGAAAACATTTCTGTGATTTAGCATGCGTTCCACATACAACAGACGAGATAGAGGAAGCTGAAAAGATAATTACAGATGCTGAAGACTTAAGCAACAAATATAACCAAACACTTAAAGCGAAAGCACCAGACTATAATTTAGCTAATGAAGCACTAATACTTTATCAAAAGGTTGTTGATAGTTACCTAACTCAACCATATATTCCAGAAGAGATGCGTACTTTTACAGATAGGGCAAAAGAAGGTATTATTAGAATTCTTGCTACAGCAGAAGACCTACCAGCATTGTATAAAATAGTGGGGTTAGATAAAAAACCACCTTTATCAGATACTGGTTTTTTCCCTTTGTCAATGGTATTTCGTATCTCAGAGGACCTAGCATCTACTGATTTCTTTGATGTGAAAATTACAAAAGACGAAAGACAGATGAGAGAGACATCTTTGACTAAGTATTATAATATAAATATGATGGCATGGGATTTTTCAACCTTAGTTAACGACTATAACGAAATCGACGAAACAAAAGCAAGAGACAAATTTTTTAATTTGATTACTCATGAATTTGGTTTTGACAAAAGATACAAGTCTTGGGATTGGAACAGAGATAATAAAGCAGCATACTTTGTAGACGCATTTATTGATTATTCTAGATCCGATTGTAGGAATGCTCTTTATTTAATCTCACAAATTCCAGCCTTAAGTGAGTACAATACTTATAATTTTGAAACCAAAAAAGAATTTATCGCACATAAAGGTTTTCCTTACTCTACTGCTTGTACGTGGGGTTTAGCACCAATACCTACTTTTATGTTCAAAGAACAAGGGCAATTCCTTAATACATACAGATCTACTATGGTCAAATTACCCGAGTTCAATGAGATGACCAAAGTTATGGATGATATTGAAGCAAAAGATTATCTTAGAAGGAATCAAGATGATAACATAATTGAGGATGACTTTAAGAAATTATACTTAACAAAACATTATTACGAAACAAAGAGCTATATCACTCAAGGTGGTTACAAAGACACCTCGTTCAGTAAGGAAGACTTCAAAGAGTGGGAGAAGATAAGCAAACAGATACAGAAACTTGGTGATGGGAATTACGTAGATGCAACAAATGCAGTAAAGATATGTCAAGAATACGATTGGACTTGGAAAGAAATACCAATTATAGGTAGTGGAGATTCAGCAGCAATATTCTGGGAAAATGAATACTATACTCCAACATCTCTTCACGTAGAAGGAGATATTACATTATACAAGGACTATAATGGTGGTTATAATTATTGTTATACCAGGCAGTATAAAGCAAAGACTGCTGCTAAGTATGCTCTCATGTTCGGAGGTTTTATTGCAGAAACAGCAGCAGGCGCAGGTGCAGCTTATTTCACTGCAGGTAACCCTCTGGCAATCCGAACCGCAATGGCAGCGTCAGATTTTGCAATGGGTATCTTAGGAAAGGTATTAGAAGATTCTAGGAAATGGCCAAGAAACAGCTAAATAACTCTCGCTAAAGTCAATCCTTTAGTTCTTCCTTCTTTAACATCTTCAGAATCAGCGTTGCCTACTGCAATGCCTCCTTCGTGTTCTCTGAAATTGTTTTCAAAGCGTTCAATGTCATCCTTGATCTTGTTCATGTATACTCCTTCTTTGATCTTTTGCGAGAAGTCGAACTTTTGTGAATTCTGGAAATCTTTACCCCATAATATGTTGGAATCAGGCATCTTCAGTTTCCAATCTTCATCTAAGAATATGTAAGCATAAACTTCATCATCTTCAATCTTCTCAACAAAGAAAGCTTCAATCACACCATCCCTTGGTTCAAGGAACTGATGGATCTTTAACAAAACTTCCCCATCTTCATCCTCATAATAATCCGCAAAGTACTCCCCTTCATATAATCCATCAAAACTGAATACAGTCATTACATTCCCGTCATTATACTGCTGACCAATATCATTAATATAACCTGCACCTTCTGTAACCTCTTCAACATTAATCATTTCAACTCCGTAACCTATGTCTTCTATCCAATCTTCTGGCTGTTGTGAATAACCAGGCGCTTTCCTAGGCCAAAATAAGTACAAAGAACTAACTACTATCAATACAACAACTACCCATACCACCACTTTTTTCTTCATATGGTGTTTTATAATAGCTCCATTTAAATATTTTACCATAACATTTAAATAGTGCTGTGTCCAGAGAATATACTAAAATGAAAACAAAAAAAGGTGATATATCTGTAACAACTATGATAGTTGTTGCTATAGGTTTAGTGGTATTGGTTATAGTGATTGGGATATTCTACAAACAGATGAAAACTTCTGCAGGTGGTTATTCTACTATTGGCGATGATGCGACAGCTTCAGCCAGAGGTATTAAATGTGAAACCTTTCTTGGTAGTAGACAATGTGCAGATGAGGCAGATTTAAACAAAAACTATGAATGGGAAGAGGTTCAACCTCCGACTTGGAAAGAAGATGGTGTAGAAGTAACCAAGTGGAAAGATTGCACTAAAACCTGTTTTGAACGCATTGGAAAGAAAGACAAACCTAAAGATGACACTACTGAATAAATCAGCCAGGCTGGAATGGGAAGAAATCATTAAACTTATCTTAGTTATGATCTTGGTTCTGGGTGTTTTTATCCCTGTTGGAAGGCTTGCTATGGGTATTTTTTATCCAGACAAGGAAAGTTACAATAACCTTGAAAGATTAGAAGGTGAGATTAATGATATGCTTAAAGAACTTAAAGCTTCTAAAGAGAAACAAGCATCTAGGCAAGTAACCTTGCCTTTTTATCTTAAAGAAGGCTATGCTTTAGTAGCTTATAACAAAGAAGCAAAAGAAAGCTCAGTTGTTGCTTTACCTTCAAAATGTCAGGGGCAAGAATGTGTTTGTATATCAGATGGAAAAGACATACAAAAGGCACACAAGTGTATAAGGTTCTCAGATATTACATTAATCACGCAATGGGAGATTCTCAACCACAAACAGAGCAAAACAACAACATTTTCTGTTAAGCTGGATAAAGAGGAATTAGAAGATGAGAAATTTAAGTATAGTCTAAGTTTTTCTGTACCTGATTCTACTTCCCCGTAAACTATATATACCAGCAAACTTATATTCTAATTATGCGTATTTTTAAGCATAAAAAGGGGACATGGAATGAGTTAGTTATGCAACCAATGATGCAGCTTATCATAGTGTTCGCAGTCATATTTCTTCCTTTGTTTGGTTATGTGTATACAGCAACAGACTTTGATCTAATGGCAAGACACTATATTGCACGCGATACTGCATTATTAGTAGACACCATGCAATCTGTGTCAGGAAATGTTTTGTTTCGTTACAAAGAAAAAACACTTGGTAATAGTATGAATCTAAGTGAGAACGGCATCTATGTTTATGATGAAGCAGGGAACAAGATACGAAGTAGACACGATCACGGGTTTTTCCCTTTTTTAACAGGTTTAGATTATGAAATCAAACCATCCCATCTAAAACCTTTTTTTAAACCAGACCAAGAATTAGAAGAACAGGATTATATCAAACCTTTTCTTTGTAAAAGCGGTAATGAGTTATCTATGCTTTCTCAGGCAAATGAATGTAACCTTAATAAACCTAAACTAGAGGTAATCATAAAGCCTTTCAACAGGATAAAGGTCCAAAAACAAACAGCTGAGTATGAAGAGACAAGATTAGCTGAAGACTTACTACTGGAACTAGAACAAAATCAAATCACCATTACAGACCAGGTTGATAGTTTAACTCTACTTATTGTAATAAAATCTGTTGAAGGTGACAAGGTTTCAGTATTCTATTCAGAGGATACAAGCAGGAACATAGCAAATATTTTTGCTCTTAACCTAGAGACAACTGTGACCAAATCAGATATCAGTTCTTTGAAAGACACTAAATACAGTGTTTTAATTGAATTTGGAAAAGAAAAAGAACATAACGAATTAATCAATAAAATCGTGGAATCAATAAAATGAATAAAAAGGCTATAGGTGCAGGTATTGTAATCTGGTTCGGTAGGATAGTGCTTCTAGTGATAACGCTTTATATGTTAAAGGTGTTTATCTCAGATGTCACAGGTTATCATCTTAATACACATGGTCTAGAGAATTCTGTTTTAATGTATAGAATACACAATTCACCAGATGGTTTTATTTATACAGACCCAGGTACAGGCAGGGCTTATCCGGGTGTGATTGATCCAGCCAGGTTTAAGCAAGAGGTAGTTGAGAAATTGCTTGCAGGAGAAGAGTCTTTTGCTATTAAGGTTGCGATAATACCTATTGATGGAGATTTCAATAAAGAGATCTATCTTAATGAAGAGGATTATAAGATTATGGAGCCACTTACTTTTTCAAGAAAGTATACTAAACTAGAAGAAACACAACTTGCTTTGATTAAAGAAGGAGATGACCTAAAAAAAGCAAGACTTGTAACAAGTATAGTCTATAAAGAATAAAAATGAGATTAAAGAAGTTAAACAAAAAAGCAGATATGGCAGGAGGCATTGAGATACTTGTCTCTGGCCTAGCTCTGACTTTTATCTTTATCATGTTCTTTTTTATTATTGGTGTAAGCAATAAAACCCAGGAATTCAGTGTAAACTCAGATCTTAACCAGATCAATAATGATAAGATGCTGCTTACTTTCTTAAGATCACCTATAGATGATACAACAGTGGTAGATAAGATCATAGAGTCACGTATTACAAAGAAGTACAATGAACTTATCCCGGAGATCAGTATAATTATGAGAAACATCTATGCTGAGCAAGACGAAGAGCCATGTTGGACAATACATATCGATGATGAAGAACTGACGAATCCCGAAGAATGTGATAGTAGGAAGACTGATATAAAAACCAAGATCAACATCCCTACACCTGACAATAAATTAATTTTATTCAAACTTGAAATAAAATGAAAATAAAAAACAAAAAAGGAATAGTATTCGGGTTTGCTTTAGTTATACTTACACTTATATTGATAGTTGCAGTGTACACCCTGTCTAGCCTAAAAACAGCTAAATTCAAGTATGATCTTGGTGATCAACAGTTTAATCTGCTTAAAACACATCAGAGAGCAGAACAAGAGCTTTTCTATCTAGACCAGACAGTAAAATATTCCGCATACAAAACATTATCCCAATTAAGCGAAGAACTAGAATCACAAGATTGCGGTACATACCTTGGTTACCCTTTATGGACAAAAGAAGACCAGGATATGTTTATTGAATGTTACCCAGATAATTCAAAATTAGAGGAAGAGTTTAAACAGCTCTTTGATAAAAATCTTGAAGAATATCTAAAAGATAAGCCAGGCCAAGTAAACTATAATTATCAATTTGAAGATAAACAAACTAGGTTTAAACTAACTGGGTTCGCACTAAAATCAAACCTTATGGATATAGATGAAAAATGAGACGCATTAAAAGATCGGTAGTTATTGTAGCTTTTCTAATTATAGTTCTAACTTTAAGTTTCTCCAAGTTATACAAAGGAGGCATTACTGGGGCTGCTGTTGACTCTGGAAGACCAACAGGAGAACCAACATTTACTAATATTGTAACAACTGTTTATTATAGCCCTTTTGAATCTGATTTTGGGGTGTGGTCAACTGGAGCGAAGCGTGAAGATTATAAAAAAGATGGAGAACTTAGTTGGTGCTACATCTATGAGGACGAAAGGGGTTTTTATGAAGAGGTAAAGTGTCAAGGTAGTGGTTTAGGTAATGATGGTAAGGTATATTACTACGAGACTATTCAAGAAGATAAAGCATCAAGTAAACCTCATCCCAGATACCTAGACCATAAACAAGGCGTTACATCATATAAAGAAAGAGACCCTAAACCACATAGAACTATAGCAGTTAATCCTAATGCTGGTACAGATTGCTATATCCCTTATGATTCAAATGTTTATCTTGATTTCGGAGCAGATAATCCTTGGACAGGGTGGTATGTTGCTGAAGATACAGGAAGTGCTTTTGGTAGTGAATGTAAAATAGATGTTTTTGCAGGTGCAGGTAAGGAGAAATACAAAGAAGCAGAAGGCTATGTTAGTAAGAAAAAACCAAAGGTTTATGTTCAAGGTATAGAACCAACTACCCCTTCAGTAACTCTAACTAGGCCTTTGGAAGAGGTTTCTGTGGACCAGGTAGGGAAATTCGGGTTTTATGTTTTTAGGCCTTCTTTCTCAGAGATGATTAATTATGACCTCTATGGCTATAACAAACTGCTTACAGATTGGTCTAAGGAGGTTGTTCAAGAGTGTCCACAAGAAAATGATATGCATCAATGCGTAATTAAAAAACTTAAAATACTTAATGATGCGAATCAAGACTTTACGGTTTTATTAGGCGCTTGCGATAATAATCAACAAGAAGAATTCTACTACAATGTTGAGAAGATAATGGAGTGCATTGCATCAGCAGATACAGATTGTTATTGCAGCCTTTCTGAAGAAGATGCAGAAGGAATTCCTTTTAATCTAAAAAAACTTCAAAACAATAAGGCAAAAATAAGTCTCGACCAGTTTTCTTATACCATTAATAATATAGGTCTGATTGAATCAGAGCTTACCTTATCTGAGGATGAGTTTTTATATAAGACAAAAGAAGGTAAGGTTGATGTAGTAGATAAGAAAGATAAAGCCAAGGCATGTTCAAGAAAAAAACAATTCTATAGGTTTTGTATGCGTACTACTAAGGAATATGTTGTTGGTAATAAAATACAGCCAATCACTACAAAATTCGCTTTATACCTTGAAGACTTGCCACCGCCACCTATAGAAAACCTTAAAGTTGATGATAAGCAAAAAGCAGAGGATTCAGTAGTAATCCAATGGGACAAAAGCCCTGATACTGATGTAGAAGAGTATATTGTATATTATTCTGAAGAAAACTTTCTCAACTATCCTATGGAGAAAACAGTAGAAGAAACTAAAGATGAGACTGAAGAACCTAAACAGAAGACAATCAAGGATAACGACAATATCAAAACAAAAACCTTTAAACTTAATCAAATCAAGGAATTAGAACAGGCATTTGAACTTCCTACTTGTTATTTTGATTATGTAAACAAGAAATGTACCTATGCTTCAACTACAGATTCGTCTAAGAAAATACCTGAACCCAATGCTGAAGACGGATTTTCTTTCAAAGATCAAAAGCAAATCTACTTGTTCCTTAATGGACTTGAAGACAGTAAACAGTATTATTTCGCTGTAACTGCTGTAGATAAGGAAGGGCAAGAGATAGATAATGTAAAGGAAAGGCAAAAACTAAAAGGAGTTGGTCCAAAAGTTCCAGAAGACGACCTTGAGCCAGGGCCTGTTACATTGACTATACAAAAAACCAGTGAAGGTAAGTTACTTTTATCTTGGACTACTCCTGAGAAGCTTATAGGCGAAGGTTTGGCTGATGATGTCAATGAATACAGGCTTTACATGAGCTCAGCTAGCCCAAACAGTGTAAATGAACGGGATAGAATAGAACCTTTAGCAACAATTACAGGTACTTCTAGGGAAGTATTACCTACACAGTCAGGCACATACTATTTCTATGCAGTTGCCTATGATAAGGCAGGAAACCCTAAAGAAAGGCCATATTTCTTTGCAGATAATGTAAATTCATTTGAATACAGCGACTAAAAAAATTCTCTATTAGTAAAATATATAAATCATTCAATCAATCCAGTTGCCTGGGGTGTGATCTTTTATGATTAAGATTCCTTTAAGCACAATTAGGCAGAAGATTCTAAAAACAGCAAAAATCTCTGATTCTGAACTTGATACTAAAATAGAACAAAAAATGGAACAATTATCTGGGCTTATCTCTAAAGAAGGTGCAGCGCATATTGTAGCGAATGAGTTAGGTGTAGACCTGTATGAGAATATGCTTGGTAAGCTTAAGATTACTAATCTATTGGCAGGTATGCGTAATGTAGAAACAGTTGGTAAAGTGCAGAGGAAGTTTGATGTGAGAGAGTTCGCTGTTAATGGACGCCAAGGTAAGGTTGGTTCTATTGTGATTGGAGATGAGACAGGTACAATTAGGCTTGTATTGTGGAACGACCAGACTAAAAATCTAGAAAATCTTAAAGAAGGAGATATAGTGAAGATAGCAAACGCTTATGTTAGAGATAATAATGGAAGAAAAGAAGTCCATCTTAACGATAGGAGTAAATTTATTATCAATCCAGAAGGGGAAGCAATAACCGAAGTTAAACAATATAGCACAACAAGGAAAAGGATAGCTGATTTAGGTGAAAACGAAACAGATATAGAACTTTTAGGTGTAATTGTTCAGCTATTCGAACCTAGGTTTTTTGAAGTATGCCCTCTTTGTAATAAAAGAGCTAAACAGCAGGATGGAAGCTTTGTTTGTGCAGAACATAATGCAGTTACCCCAGATTACTCTTATGTACTAAACGCAGTTCTTGATGATGGTACAGATACTATTAGGCTGGTGTGTTTTAGAAACCAAGCAGAAAGATTATTGAAAAAAACCACAGAGCAGATGCGAGATTACAGACTAAACCCACAGAACTTTGCTTCAATAAAAAACGAGATGTTAGGCGAAACTGTTAAAGTTGTTGGAAAATCCTCTAAAAACACTATGTTTGATAGGATGGAATTCGTAACAAGGCTCGTGTTTACAGATATTAATCCTGAAGAGGAAGTAAAACGCCTAAAAAAGGAACTGGAAGACTCTGATAATGAGAAGAAAACTGAGAATTAAAAGAGTACTGTTTACTTTGTTTCTACTTTGTTTAATTGTGTTTGTTATAGGCTACTCTCTTAAACCTGTACCTGAGATCATTCTGCTTAGTTTTGATACAGAACCAGTAGATTCACCACAGGATGTTAACTCTGTGCTAGAATTGCTTGATAAACACAATATATCTGCAACCTTTTTTGTAACTGGAGACTTTGTAAACCAGAACTACTTATTGTATGAGAAAATCAAACAAAAACACGAAGTAGCTTGTCATTCCTATACACACCCGGATTTTTTAACAATAGATTTAGATGAAAAAAAGATGCAGCTTAGGCCATGTCTACTTATAGGGACTAAAGGCTTTAGAGCACCTTACAACAAAATAGACCAAGAAACATTCCAGTTGCTTAAAGAGTCTGGTTTTACTTATGATGCATCTATCATTGAAAACCTACCTACATATCCTGAACCTACAATCGCTGAGATAAAATCCTCATCCTTTTGTTTTGTTCCTTTATCAGATGTAGTATTTACACATAACCTTAAACTGCCATCAAAATTTTTCTTTTTGACAATAAAAACAAAAAAAGCAAAGGTAGTAAGTATTCAGTTACACCCGCATCGTGTTTCAGCATACCTAGATGAGCTTGATAAGACAATTGTCTGGTTTAAGTCCAGAAACATAAAATTCATGAGCCACCTAGATTATTATGATTCCTATCTGAAAAAAGAATAAACTTTTAAAGCCTACTTTGTTTTTGAAACAAATCTTATACTAAAAAAGGTGATTTAAATGGATGAAACTAAGAATTATAAAGTTAAGGATATTAAACTTGCAGATTTCGGTAGAAAAGAGATCGAGATTGCTGAAAAGGAAATGCCTGGTTTGATGGCTACAAGGAAAAAGTACGGACCAAAAAAACCACTGAAAGGTGCAAGGGTTATGGGTAGTTTGCACATGACTATCCAGACTGCAGTCCTAATTGAAACCCTTGTAGAGCTTGGTGCAGAAGTAAGATGGGCAAGTTGTAATATCTTTTCTACACAGGATCATGCAGCAGCTGCTATAGCAAAATCAGGTGTACCTGTGTTTGCATGGAAAGGTGAGACGTTAAAGGATTACTGGTGGTGCACTGAAAGAGCATTAGATTTTAATGGTAAGGGTCCTACATTAATCGTAGATGATGGTGGAGACGCTACCATGATGATTCATAAAGGGGTTGAAATAGAAAAAGATCCTTCTCTTCTTAAAATAGACTATTCTAAAGAAGGAGAGGATTTCAGAGAATTAATGGCTAATCTAAAAGCAAATTACAATAAAAACAAAGACCGTTGGCAGAAGGTTGCTAAAGAAGTTAAAGGTGTTAGTGAAGAAACTACTACAGGTGTACATAGACTTTATCAGATGTTAGAAGAGAATAAGCTTTTATTCCCTGCAATAAATGTAAATGATTCTGTTACTAAATCTAAATTTGACAACATCTATGGTTGTAGACATAGTTTAAGTGATGGTATCAAAAGAGCAATGGATGTCTTGATTTCTGGGAAAACAGTTATGGTCTGTGGTTATGGTGATGTTGGTAAAGGTAGTTCAGAATCTCTAAAAAACGAGAAAGCAAAGGTTATGGTAAGTGAGATAGATCCGATCTGCGCTTTACAAGCATGTATGGCAGGTTACAAAGTTTGTACTGTTGAGGATGCATTGCCTGAAGCAGATATCTATGTAACAGCTACCGGTAACAAAGACGTAATCACAGCAAGACATATGAGTAAGATGAAGGATCAGGCAATAGTATGTAATATAGGGCATTTTGATAACGAGATCCAGATGGCTGAACTTGAGAATTGGTCTGGAATCAAGAAACAAGAGATTAAAGGGAGTTTCTGCCCTGTACACAGGTATACTTTCCCTGATGGTCATAGTATCTATATTCTAGCTGAAGGTAGGCTTGTTAATCTAGGTTGCGCAACAGGTCATCCAAGTTTTGTAATGAGCAATTCTTTCACTAACCAGGTGTTGGCTCAGATAGAATTATGGAAAAAAGACCATGAAATTGGAGTCTATATGCTACCTAAAGAGCTTGACGAAGAAGTAGCTAGGCTGCATCTAGCACACCTTGGTGCTAAACTTACAAAACTCTCTAAAGAACAAGCAGATTACATTGGAATTGGGCAAAACGGGCCGTTTAAGGCAGAACATTATAGGTATTGATTATTTTTTCCTTTTATTTCTTCCTCTGCGCTTCAACAACAGTTACTGCTGTAAGTTCAACTATCTCTTCTACATTACATCCTCTGCTTAGGTCATTTACTGGTTTTTTTAATCCTTGCAGAACAGGTCCAACTGCTTTGGCATGACCTAATCTTTGAACAAGTTTATAACTTATGTTGCTGCATTGAAGATCTGGAAAGATTAAAACATTAGCTTCCCCTTTTAACACTGAATCTGGGCATTTAACTTGGCATACTTTATAATCAATAGCTGCATCTACTTGAATCTCTCCATCTACTATTAAGTCAGGCCTTTTTTGTCTTACAATCTTTGTTGCTTTTCTAACTTTTTCAGCTGAAGCATGTTTAGCAGAACCATGTGTTGAGAAAGATAACAGAGCAATCTTTGGTTCTATTCCAAAACTTTTAGCTGTTTCAGCTGTATCAATCGCAATCTCAGCCAATTCTTTTGCATTAGGGCAAATAGTGATTGCAGCGTCTGCAAAAAACAATAATCTTTTTTTCAAGAACATAAAAAATACTGCACTTACCCTCTCAAATCTTTTTTTTGTTTTAATAATCTGTAAAGCAGGCCTGACAGTTGTTGCAGTACTATGTGTTGCACCAGCAACTAAGCCAGCAGCATGACCAAGTTTAACCATCATGGTACTAAAATACATGTTATCTCTAACCAGTTTTCTTGCATCAGAAAGCGTAATCCCTTTATGTTTTCTTAGTTTATACAACTTTTTTGCATAGGTATCAAGTTTCTTAGACTTAAGATGATCTATAATCTCAACCTTCTTTAGATTTAGTCTGAATTTATTAGCTTTATTCTTAATTAGTTCTTCGTCCCCAATCAAGATTACTCTAGCTAACCTCTTTCTAAGAATGATTTTGACTGCCTTGAGAATCCTATCCTCAGTCCCTTCAGGGAACACCACTTTTTTGGGATTTTTTCTTGCTCTTTTTTCAATATCTCGCATTAGTTTACGCATGCACTAATTATTAGAATAAGCCTTTAAAAAGTTTACCTATATGGCTTTTTCTCCTCCTTTAAACACAAACTTTATATATCATATACTCACCTTTCAGCCTAAACAATTTAAAAATAAATTAGGGGGTTTTTTAAATGGCAACAATATCTTATAACTATGTTTTACTTGTAGCAGTTATAGCTTTAGTATTTGCTTTGGTTAGATATATATTAATCTCAAAGAAAAGCAGCGGCACAGACAAGATGAAAGAGATCTCTGAGGCAATATATAATGGTGCTATGACATTCCTTAACAAAGAATATAAAATTCTAATCATATTTATTGTTGTTGTTACTTTGGTATTATGGTTTTTTATAGAACCAAAGATTGCAATCGCATTTATAATCGGCGCTATATTCTCAGCCCTAACAGGTAATATTGGTATGAGGGTAGCTACAAAAGCTAATACAAAAACAGCTTTTGCAGCAAAAA
Source organism: uncultured Methanosarcinales archaeon (assembly GCA_964550525.1). Taxonomy (GTDB): domain Archaea; phylum Nanobdellota; class Nanobdellia; order Woesearchaeales; family JANQNQ01; genus CAZJZJ01. Next base: position 47,822 of record CAZJZJ010000003.1, on the reverse strand, counting down.
AATCCTTAAACGATGGATTAAGCATAGCGTTCTCATCCGGAGCAGTAATGGGGTTATGTGTAGTTGGTCTTGGTCTGCTTGGTGTTACGCTTCTTCATTTTATTTTTGGGTTTACACCTGAACAACTTTATGGTTTTGGTTTTGGTGCATCTTCTATTGCTTTATTTGCAAGAGTTGGCGGCGGTATTTATACAAAAGCAGCAGATGTTGGTGCTGACCTTGTAGGAAAGGTTGAAAAAGGTATTCCAGAAGACGACCCACGCAACCCTGCAGTTATTGCTGATAATGTAGGCGATAATGTAGGTGATGTAGCAGGCATGGGTGCAGATTTGTTTGAAAGTTATGTAGATAGTATTATTGCAGCAATGGTACTTGGTCTTGTAGCTTTTGCGTCTAAAGGCGTTATGTTGCCAATGGCAATTGCAGCATTAGGTATTGCGTCTTCAATCATCGGTGCTTTCTTTGTACGAACATCAAAAGGGACAAACCCTTCTAAAGCACTTGACAAAGGTATTTATGTCTCTGCCATAATCATGGCAATAGCATCTTATTTCCTGATAAAGTATCTTATAGGAAACATCCAACTATATTATGCAACTCTGGTTGGTTTAGCAGCCGGGATTGTGATAGGTGTTTCAACTGAATACTATACCTCTTCACACAAGAAACCTGCTAGGTCTATTGCACAAGCAGCGAAAACAGGTGCAGGTACAAACCTTATAGAAGGTCTTGCAGTAGGTATGCACTCAACAGTCATACCTGTAATTGCAGTATGCGCAGCTATACTTCTTGCCTATCATTTTGGAAATCTATATGGTATAGCAATCGCAGCTGTAGGTATGTTATCTACTTTAGGTATAACTCTTGCAACTGATACTTATGGTCCTGTAGCAGATAATGCTGCAGGTATAGCTGAGATGGCAAGTATGGGTAAGGACGTAAGAAAAAGAGCAGAAGCACTTGACGCAGTTGGTAATACAACAGCTGCAATAGGTAAGGGCTTTGCAATTGGTTCAGCTGCTTTGACAGCACTTGCATTGTTTGCTAGCTATACCCAGATAGTTGCACAGACCACAGGTGCTAGACTTGTCATCGATATTACAAATCCTTACGTAATGGTTGGCTTGTTTTTGGGTGCTATGATGCCTTTCTTATTTTCAGCTTTAACTATGCGTGCAGTTGGTAAAGCAGCAGAAGGCATTGTTAGTGAAGTTAGAAGACAATTCAAAACCATTAAAGGGCTGATGAGTGGTAAAGCTAAACCAGATTATAATAAGTGTATTGACATCACAACAGGGGCAGCCTTGAAACAAATGATCTTTCCAAGCCTATTAGCAGTAGTATCACCTATAATTGTTGGGTTATGGGATTTACAGGCTCTAGGTGGGCTTTTAGCAGGTACAATTGTTACAGGATTTTTAATGGCAGTATTCATGGCTAATAGTGGCGGAGCATGGGATAATGCAAAGAAGCATATTGAAGAAGGCAACTTCGGTGGTAAAGGGTCTAATGCGCATAAAGCAGCAGTAGTAGGAGATACTGTTGGAGATCCGATGAAGGATACAAGCGGTCCATCTCTAAACATACTAATCAAGCTTATGTCAATAGTAGCTCTAATCTTTTTACCTTTATTTATTTAAATAAAATTAAACAAAAATTTTACGGAGGAGAATACAGAATGTCAGAAGAAGAAAAATCTATAACATCTATGATGCATGAGGGCCGTAAGATTCTACCCCCAAAAAGCTTTAGCGAGAAAGCATATATCAAATCAGAGGATGAATACAAAAAACTCTATCAAGAGTCAATTGAAGATCCTGAAAAGTTCTGGGCTGAGAAAGCTAAACAATTGCATTGGTTCAAGCCATGGGATACTGTTTTTACCTGGGATAAAAAAAAAGTAAATTTCACATGGTTTGCTGGCGGTAAAACCAATGTGTGCTATAATTGTTTGGATAGAAACATTGAGAAACGTGGCGATAAAGTTGCTATTATCTGGCAAGGTGAGCCAGATGAAGATGTACAAAAGATAACCTATAAAGAACTGCATAAGCGTGTATGTAGGTTTGCTAATGTTCTTAAGAAAAAAGGAGTAAAAAAAGGCGATAGAGTCTGTATGTATATGCCAATGATACCTGAGTTAGCTGTTGCATTGTTAGCATGTGCACGTATTGGTGCGATGCATAGTGTTGTGTTTGGTGGTTTTAGTGCAGAATCTTTAAAAGACAGAATCCTTGACTCAACCTGTAAGATACTTATTACTGCAGACGGCGGTTTGAGAGCAGGCAAAACAATCCCATTAAAGGCAACAGCAGACGAAGCTTTGAAAGGTTGCGATTGCATTGAATCAGTAATAGTAGCTAAAAGAGCTAATCTGGATATTGAAATGAAACAAGATAGAGATTTCTATTGGGATGATGAGGTTAACGCAGAAGACATTAGTGATGAATGTGAAGCAGAACAAATGGATGCAGAAGATCCTTTATTTATCTTATACACCTCTGGTACAACAGGTAAACCAAAAGGTGTACTACATACAACAGGAGGCTACTTAACTTATGTAACTCAAACATTTAAATGGATATTTGATTACCACGAAGAAGATATCTATTGGTGTACTGCTGATATTGGTTGGATTACAGGGCATAGTTACATTATTTATGGGCCGCTTGCAAATGGAGCAACCTCTTTAATGTTTGAAGGTGTGCCTACTTACCCTGATAATGGTCGTTTCTGGCAGGTTGTAGAGAAATTTAAAGTCAACATTTTTTATACTGCACCAACTGCAATCAGGGCAGTAGCAAGATTCGGTACAGAGCCAATTGAGAAACATGATCTAAGCAGTCTAAAACTGCTTGGCACAGTAGGCGAACCAATAAACCCAGAAGCATGGATGTGGTATTATAATAATATTGGTAAAGGTAACTGCCCAATTGTTGATACTTGGTGGCAGACAGAAACAGGTGGTATCTTGATTACACCTTTACCAGGCGCAATTACTCTTAAACCAGCTTCAGCCAGTAGACCTTTCTTTGGTATAGAGCCAGTAATCCTTAGAGAAGATGGTTCTGAAGCAGATGTTAATGAGGGTGGTTATCTTGTGATCAAGAAACCTTGGCCTGGATTGATGAGAACTGTTTATGGAGATCACCAAAGGTTTGTAGATACATATTGGTCAAGATTTAGTGGTATGTATTTTGCAGGTGATGGTGCAAGGAAAGATGAAGATGGTGATTTCTGGTTAATGGGGAGGATTGATGATGTTATCAATGTATCTGGCCATAGGATTGGAACAGCAGAGGTTGAAAGTGCATTAGTAAGCCATAAGGATGTAGCAGAAGCAGCTGTAGTGCCTATGCCTCATGAGATAAAAGGCCAAGCATTGTACGCATTTGTAACACTAAACAAAGGTGTAGAGAAGACAGGGGAATTAAGAAAAGAGCTTAGGTTGCATGTAGGCCAAGAGATTGGTCCGATTGCTAAGCCTGACAAGGTTCAATTTGCAGATTCATTGCCAAAAACACGTTCTGGTAAGATCATGAGGCGTATCTTAAAGGCAATTGCAGCTGGCAAAGAAGATGTAGGTAATGTAACTACACTAGCAGATCCTTCAGTTATTGATGACTTAAAACAAGGGAGACAATAATAACATTTATATACCAGTTAAGTTTATTAGTAAAAAATGAGAACTCCCAGTTTTTACTTTGGAGTGCACAACGTTTTTCACTTTTTTGGAATGAACGCACTGCGTGGGGGTAAAAAACCGTAACATATATTAAGTAGTACTTCGTTTTTACCCATACTTTAAGTAAAAACTTGAAGTAAAAACAAAAAGGGGGAGGGGTTTTAAATGATTGTAAAAGACGAATTTTTGAGTAAGTTAAGACGGTATTTTTCTTTGAATCTTTATGAAGTGAAGATATGGACAGCACTACTTTCTAGAGGGGTAAGTACAGCTGGAGAATTATCTGATATAGCAAATGTACCTCGTTCTAGAAGTTATGATGTGTTAGAAAGTCTTGAGAAGAAGGGTTTTGTAGTGATGAAATTAGGTAAACCAATTAAATATATCGCTGTTTCACCAAACGAGGTTGTTGAAAGAGTAAAGAAAAACATGAGAACAGACGCAGAAGAAAAAGTAAAGAGGCTTGATAATTTAAAGAAGACAGAAGTAATTAATGAACTTAACACATTACACACGCAAGGTGTAGAACTTGTTGAACCTACAGATCTTGCTGGAAGTCTTCGTGGTAGACATAACCTCTATAACCATATTGAACTTACAATGAAGAACGCAGAAAAATCTATTACTCTAGTTACAACAACTCAGGGTTTCTTAAGAAAAGTTGAGGGTCTTAAACCTACATTTGAAAAGGTTAAAAAGCGTGGAGTTAAGATAAGAATTGCAGCACCTATTACAAAGGAATGTAAGGATGCTGTCAAAGAGATCTCTGGAATAGCAGATGTAAGACATCTAGACAAAGTAAGTGCACGTTTCTGTGTTGTTGATGGTAAAGACCTGGTTTTTATGGTACTTGATGATAAGGAAGTTCATCCAACCTATGATGTTGGTGTATGGGTAAACACACCTTATTTCGCATCAGCACTCAATGGATTTTTCGATACGACCTGGAAAAATCTTAAAACAGCAAACGATGTGCTAAAATAGATTTTTCTTTTTAATTTTTCTTTCACTTTTTTGTTTATGGTAATATTTTTATATTTGGTTAGTTTGTGTGGTTTAGAGAGAGTTAAGAATGAAAAAGACAAACAAAAGAGGAGTTGTACTGGTTATTAACCCTGGTTCTACTTCTACGAAAACTGGAATATTTGTTGGTGGGAAGGAATCTAAAATAGAATCTATTGATCATTCAAGGGATAAAAACTTCAAGAGATTTAAGCATATAATGGATCAGTACAAGCTTAGAAAAAATGCAGTACTGGATTTCTTAAAAAAACAAAAAATAAATTCAAGGTCAATCAAGGTTATAATGGCACGTGGTGGTCTTATCTATCCTGTTGAAAGCGGTGTATACAAAGTAAATAACTTAATGGTAAAACATCTGAAAAAAGGTGTACAAGGTGAACATGCATCAAATTTAGGGGCTATTATTGCTAAAGAGATAGCAGACAGGCTTGGTATTAAGGCGTATGTTCTTGATCCAGTTGTTGTAGATGAGATTGCACCTGAGTTCAGGCTTACAGGATTAAAGGAGATAGAAAATAAGAGTGTCTTTCACGCATTGAATGTAAAGGCATGTGTTACAAGGTATGCAAAAGAGAAAAGAAAAAAACCTGGGGCACTTAATCTTATAATTGCTCACATGGGTGGAGGTATATCTGTTTCTGCGAGTTATAAGGGCAGAATTGTTTACGTAAATAATGCGGTTTATGGGAATGGGCCTTTTACTCCAGAAAGAGCAATGTCTTTGCCAATGAGGCAAACTATTGAGTTGTATACAAAGATGATTCTTAGCAAAAAGAAGATTACAAAGAAATCAATAAATTCTGCTAAAGACAAGATGTTACGTAAGATTAAGGGTGAAGGTGGTCTAATGTCATATTTTGGTTATAGTGATGTGCATAGGTTCTGTAGACAAGTCAAGAAAGGTAATAAGTATGCTAAACTTGTTTATGATAACATGATCAACCAGATTGCATCTGAGATCTTTTCCAGGTTTGTATGTTTTAACAGAGAAAAGATAGATCAGATTATTCTTACAGGGGGCATTGCACACTCTAAAATGGTTGTATCAGACATTAAGAAGAAATTTAGGCAGTATAAAATTGGCTTTACAATCTACCCAGGTGAGAACGAGATGCAGGCTTTGGCAGATGCAGGGTTCTGTATACTTAACAAAAAGGCAAAACCTAAAACCTATTCTGGTATTTAGTAACATTTATTAATAGTCTTTTTATCCATTTTTCTATGAAAATTGCATGTTTAGGGCCAGCTGGCACATTTTGCCATGAAGCTGCTTTAAAGTATGATAAAGAAGCAGAGATGCTTTTTTGTAGAACTATCTATAATGTATTTGAAGCAGTTGCTACAGGAAAATCTAAACTTGGTGTAGTTCCTTTAGAAAACTCTGAATCTGGTTCAGTTGGTCTAACCTATGATGCACTTCTTGAGTTTGATATAAAGATTAAAGCTGAATTGGTTTTACCAATAGTGCATAATCTTGCAGGCCATGGCAATATTAAGGATATTAAGCGCCTTTATGTTCATCCACAGACATATGCTCAATGTGAGAAATTTATAAGAAGGCATCTTCCAGAAGCAGACATTATCATGACTGGTAGTAACAGCCAATCAGCTGAACAGATTAAAGAAAGCAGAAACGTAAATGAAGGTGCTATCATCTCTGCTACTTCTGCAAAGATATATAACCAGGAAATAATCAGAGAAGCAATACAAGACAATTCAAACAATATCACTAGGTTCCTTGTTATTTCAAAAAACGATTCTCCTAAGACAGGTAGGGATAAAACAAGCATTATGATAGATCCAGGTGAAGATAGGCCAGGGTTGCTTTATGATCTTCTAGGTATGTTTGCGCATCTTAAAATAAATCTAACTAAAATAGAATCCAGGCCTTCTAAACGTAAACTCGGCGAATATGTCTTTTTTATAGATCTAGAAGGTCACAGAGAAGACAAATTTGTCAAGGAGATTCTTGGTATCTTGGGTGGCAAGGTTAAGGTATTTGGTAGTTATAAAAGTAAATACTAACTAACCTCTTCTCACACCAAAACATTTATATACCATTACTTACACTAAATCCTAATATGAACGCAACTAAACAATGTATGGAAAATGGAAATAAGGTTTGTTTAGTTAGCGGTTTCTATTTTTATTTTTGGTAAGCTGTCTTAACTAGATTTAAAGGTTAAGCAGCCGAGCATTGTTTAAAAATGTCTAGTTCTTACGTTCAAAACAAAAAAGAACTAGGCAGGAGGCTAGAAAAATGCAAGAAAACAAAAAAAACATAAAAAAAATGGCAAGGACCATGCGTATACATCCAAGAGCGCAAACATTAGTTGGAGCATACCCTTGTTTTGTGACATGGTTGGTTAAGCGTAATGGAGTTGAACCAACACTAAAGGCATTGGATAGGTTGTATACTAGGGCTGAAGGCAAGCCAATCCTGGAGCAGCCAAGTATTGCAGACATGGATAGGTTAGCCAGTAAACTTTATAAACAGATAAGGGCTAAAGTTGCTTAAGGGGGTTTATAAATGCAAAGACTAAACCAGCTTCGTAAGCAAATAGATAGAATAGATAAACAGATTTTTAATCTTTTAGTGAAAAGAATAAATACAGTAAAAAGAATCAGTAGTTTCAAGAGAAAACACAAACTAAAGACTCAGGATAAACATCGGGAAAAACAGATCTTTGACAAGCTTAAAAATTATTCAAAAAAAGCTAAAATCCCAATTACTTTTAGTAATAAGGTATTTAGATCCATAATCTCATACTCAAAAATAATTCAAAAACAAAGCAGGAGGACGAAAAAATGAACACATACTCACTATCGTTCGTAGCTTTCATTTTTGAAAGCTGCATAATGGAGGTTACTCAAAAATGAAAATTTTTATTGACACAGCTGATACAGCTGAAATTAGGAAGTATGCTCACTTGATAGATGGTGCAACTACCAATCCAAGCCTTATTGCACGTTCAGGTAGAATATTCGAAGAAGTGGTAAAAGAGATAACAACCATAGTAGATGGGCCAATAAGCGCAGAAGTAATCAGTCTTGATGCAGAAGGCATGGTTAAAGAAGCCAAACCACTTGCTAAGATCCACAAAAACATTACAATCAAGATTCCAATGACAGATGAAGGTATGAAAGCAGTAAAAGAATTAAAAAAACTTGGCATAAAAACCAACGTAACACTTATTTTTTCAGCGAACCAAGCATTGCTCGCAGCAAAAGCAGGCGCAACCTATGTCAGCCCTTTTGTAGGTCGGTTAGATGATATTGGTAAACGTGGTATGGATATAGTAAAAGATATTGTCCAAATCTATAAAAACTATAACTTTGATACACAGATTATTGTAGCTAGTGTACGAAACCTTGATCATGTTAGAGAAGCTGCAACACTTGGCGCACATATCGCTACAATCCCGCCAAAAGTACTGGCTGAGATGTTTAAACACGAGCTTACTGATAAAGGTATAAAGAAATTCCTAGATGATTGGAAAAAGGTGCCTAAAAAATGATAATTGTAACAAAACCAGGATTAAACGAAAAACAACTTAACCATATACTAAAAATAATAAAAAGGCACGGCCTTAAACCGCATCTTTCTAGAGGTACAGAAAGGACAATTATTGGTTTGATAGGTGATGAAAGGCAGATACAACTTGAGCAATTACAAGCTATAGAAGGTGTAGAAAAGGTTATGCCTGTTCTGGCTCCATACAAGCTTGCTTCGAGAGAATTTCATCCAGCAGATACAGTGATTAAGCTAAACAATAGAACAGAGATAGGCAGTAAAAAGCTTACTATAATGGCTGGTCCTTGCGCAGTCGAATCTGAAAAACAGATTATGGCAACTGCCAAAGCAGTTAAAGCAGCAGGTGCAACTGTATTAAGGGGTGGTGCTTTTAAACCAAGAACCTCTCCTTACAGTTTTCAAGGTATGGAAGAAGAAGGTTTAAAACTTCTAAAAAAAGCATCAAAAGCTACAGGCCTAGCAATAGTAACAGAAGTAATGGATACTGTTGATGTTAAACTGGTTGCAAAATATGCAGATATTCTACAATTAGGTGCAAGGAATATGCAGAACTTCAAGCTGCTTAAAGCAGTTGGTAAAGCAAAAAAGCCAGTACTGCTTAAACGTGGCATGTCTTGCACAATGAAAGAATTCCTTATGGCAGCAGAGTATATCATGGCAGAAGGTAACTTAAACGTAATCCTATGTGAACGAGGTATAAGGACATTCTCAGATTTCACTAGGAATACACTTGATCTTAATATAGTTCCAGCATTAAAGAAACTATCACATCTTCCTGTGATAGTTGATCCAAGCCATGGTACAGGCAAGTATGATCTTGTTGGACCTATGTCAAAAGCTTCTATTGCTTGTGGCGCAGATGGTCTGATTATAGAAGTACATCCACACCCAGAAGAAGCTGTAAGTGACGGTGATCAGTCCCTTAAACCAGATAACTTTAAGAAACTAGTAAAAGAGCTTAAACCGATTGCAAAAGCTGTAGGCAGGACTATGTAGAATGATAATAAAACTAAAACTAAAAAAGCAAGTAGATAAATCTTATGACATCCAGATAGAGCATGGGCTATTCTACAGTATTGTAAAAGATATTAAGCAGTTTGGAAATAAGTTCCTTATTATCACTGACTCAAATCTTAAGGAACTTGCTAGTAATCTACTGGTTTTAATGAAAAAGGCCCGCTTGGAAACGCACTTAATTACATTTAAAGCAGGTGAACAGAACAAGAATATTAAATCATTAAGTGAGCTATTAGAGGAAACCTTTGAGATTGGTTTAGACCGTAAAAGCTGTATTATTGCATTTGGTGGCGGAGTTGTAGGTGATATGGCTGGTTTAGTAGCAGCTACTTATATGCGTGGAATAAACTATGTGCAGGTTCCAACTACACTTATGGCTATGGTTGACTCCTCTGTAGGCGGTAAGGTAGCAATTGATCTTAGCCAAGGTAAGAACTCTTGCGGCGCATTCTACCAACCTAAGAAAGTCTACATAGATCCAGAGTTTCTTAAAACCCTTCCTTATAGGCAGTTCCTTAACGGTCTTGCAGAAGTAATTAAGTATGCTTTGGTTTATGATAAAAGCTTCTTTGACTACATAGAAAAAAATATTGAAAATATCAAATCACTTGATCCTTCAGTAGTTGAAATGCTTATCCAGAAAGGGTGTGAAATAAAAGCTAAAGTGGTGGCTAAAGATGAAAAAGAAGAAGAACTTAGGAAAATCCTGAATTTCGGGCATACAATAGGCCATGCTCTTGAGATAATAAGCAATTATAAACTTGCTCATGGCGAGGCTGTAGCAACAGGCATGGTTGTTGAAGCAAGGATAGCAAATGAAATGAGTTATCTTAAACGTTCAGAGCTACTTAGGATAATTGAGTTAATGAAACAGTTTGGTTACGAAACTAGAGCAGGTATAAAAGCTGTAGAGAGAATAGTTAAAATTATCCGAAAAGACAAGAAATCAGTTAATAAAAAAGCGCAGTTTATTCTGCTGCAAAATATTGGTAAGGTTAAAACTGTCAGTAACAAGGTAAGTATTCACGCCTCTGACAGCGTAGTTCTTAAAGCATTGCAAAGGGGTTGAACATGATATGTATACCTATTACAGCAACAACAATGAGAAATGCTTTGTTGGATATCAGTAAGGCAGAGAAACTTGCAGATATAATTGAGTTAAGAATCGATTACATCAAGGATCTTGATTTAAAAAAACTATTATCAAAACCAAAAAAACCTGTTATAGTGACTTGTAGGAAAAGGGCAGAAGCCGGTAGATTTAAAGGTACAGAAATGGAAAGGCTTTCTTTGTTAAAACAGGCAATCTTGCTTAATGCAGATTATGTTGATATTGAGCTTTCTGTAGGAAGAAAAACTATTAAGCAACTAATCAAAAATAAAAGAAAAACTAAAATCATAATCTCAACTCATAATTTTAGGTGTACAGATAAAAACCTAGCCAAAGCATTGGATAAAAGTATAAAACTGAATGCAGATATTGTTAAAATAGCTGCGAAAGCTAATTATATTTACGACAATATTAAGATGTTTGAATTAATAAAGATTGCAAAGAATAAAAACAAACCAATAATCGCTCTTTGTATGGGTGAAAAAGGTAGGTTAAGCAGAATTTTAGCTCCAATGTTTGGCAGTTATCTTACTTTTGCTTCTTTGAGTAAAGGTAAAGAATCTGCATCTGGACAAATCACTGTTAAGCAATTAAAAAAGATATGGCAAGATATGGGGGTGTAAGAATGATCGAATCGGAAACACAACTTTGCGGGCTTATAGGGCATCCAGTTGAGCATAGTATAAGCCCTATAATGCATAACGCCTTGTTTGAACATTTTAAAATTAATGCACAGTATATAGCGTTTGATGTAACAGATCTGAAAAACGCAGTTAGGGGGTTAAAAGGTCTTAATTTTATAGGTGCAAATGTAACTTCTCCACATAAAGTAACAGTGATGAAGTATCTTGATAAGATTGAAGTAAATGCAGGCAACATCGGTGCAGTTAATACCATAGTTGTTGATGACGGGAAATTAGTTGGTTATAATACAGACTATATTGGTATAATTAAGACACTCGAGGATAAGACTTTGATTAAGGGTAGCAATGTTATTGTACTAGGTGCAGGTGGTGCAGCACGTGCAGCTGTATACGCAATGCAGCAAAGGCAAGCTGGGTCTATCACAATACTGAATAGGACATTTAGTAAAGCAAAGAAACTTGGTAAAAGATTCAAGTGCCATTATGGTGAATTATATAACTTCAAGATATCTAAGCCAGATATTATTATCAACACAACTAACTTGGGTATGGGGGAAAACAAAGGAAAATCTCCTATTGATACCACTCTATTGAATAATGTAGTTGTTCTCGATGCAATATACAACCCACTTAAGACAAAACTTATTAGGGATGCTAATAAAAAAGGCTGTACTGCAATCAACGGTATTCCCTGGTTAATACATCAAGGCCTAGAAAGTTTTAGGTTGTGGACAGGTAAAACCCCTGAGTATAACTTTATGGAGAATGTTGTTTTTAAACACCTTAAACAAAAAAAATGAAACCTATAGGAGCAGTTGACAAGATTAATGCAGATATCACTATACCTGGTTCTAAAAGTTACACAAATAGAGCATTATTGATAGCTGCGCTTGCTGAAGGTAATTCCTTGCTGAAGAATCCTTTATTTAGTGATGATACTAAATATATGGTTAACGCACTACAAAACTTTGGGGTTAGAATTAAGCAGATTAAGGATAGTCTAGAGGTGCATGGTATTGGTTTACAAGCAATCGCACCGAAACAACCAGTATACTTAGGTAATGCTGGTACAGCTGTACGTTTTCTTACAACCTATGCTGCGCTTGCTTTTGGTAATACAACAATAACTGGCAACGAAAGAATGAAGAAACGGCCTTTAGGTGATCTATTAGATGCATTGAGGCAACTGGGTGTGGAGACAGATTGTAGTACAGGTTGCCCTCCTTTAAAGGTATATGGTGGTGAGTTTCCTGGAGGTATAGCACAAATAAAGGGAAACATGAGCAGCCAGTATATCTCTTCTATACTGATGTGTGCACCTTATGCTAATAACGAGGTAAGATTAAAAGTAATTGGTGAACTAACTTCAAAACCATATGTAGATCTAACCTTAGATATAATGCAAGATTTTGGTGTAGATGTGGAAAACCAAAACTATCAAGGCTTTGTAGTGAAACCTGGGCAAAGATATAAGGCAAAGACCTACACTATAGAAAGTGATGCTTCTAATGCTTCTTACTTTTTTGCAGCTGCAGCAATAACAAAAGGCAGGGTTAGAATTAATAACCTTTCATTAAAATCAAAGCAAGGTGATGTGCAATTTGTGAATGTACTGAAACAGATGGGTTGTGAGGTTAAATCTAGCAAGACCTTTATTGAAGTAGTAGGTAAAGACCTTAATGGTATTACTATTGACATGAATTCAATGCCAGACGTAGTTCAAACACTTGCAATTGTTGCTTTGTTTGCAAAAGGCAAAACCCAGATCACCAATGTAGCTAATCTACGTGTTAAGGAAACAGATAGGTTAGCTGCGCTTGAGAAAGAATTGACTAAACTCGGTGCAAAAGTCAAGACAACAGAGGATTCAATAACAATTGAATCAGAACCAGGTGAACTTAAAAGTACAGATATTGAGACCTATGATGATCATCGTATGGCAATGAGCTTTGCTATTGTAGGGCTAAAGATTCCTGGGATTAAAATCAAGAACCCAGGTTGTGTGAATAAGTCATTTCCTGGTTTCTGGAAAGCCTTGGGAAAACTAAAATGAAAATCATAATCATTGGTTATAGGGGAACTGGTAAAACATCAGTATCAAAACAGCTAGCAGATGAACTTGATTTGAAGTATCTTTCAACGGATAATCTAGTGGTTGAAAAAGAAAACGCTACGATCAATGAAACTGTGAAGAAGAAAGGTTGGGATTATTTCAGGGAAAGGGAGACAGAAGTAATAGAAGAAATAAAAGAGCTAGATAACTGTGTGGTTGATACAGGCGGAGGAGTTATAGAGGATAAAAGGAACATAGCTAACCTTAAACAAAACTCAAAAATTATCCTGCTTACAGCAGACATAAAAACAATTATACAAAGAATAGAAGGTGCTGCAGATAGGCCGTCTTTAACAAAAGACAAATCTTTTACAGAAGAAGTTGAAGAAGTGTTAACTAAACGCATGCCGCTTTACTTGGAAGCAGCTGATGCTGCAATTGATACAACTAGATTAACAATACCGCAAGTAGTGCAAAAAATAAGAGAATACCTTAAGGAATAAAATGACTGGCAATAATTTTGGAAAAATGTTTCGGATTACAACCTTTGGTGAGTCACATGGAGAAGCAGTAGGTGTAGTTATGGATGGGGTTAAACCTGGATTGAAATTTGATATTGCTGGGATTCAAAAGTTATTGGATAAAAGAAAGCCTGGGCAGAGTAAAATAACAACTGCACGTAAAGAAAAGGATAAGGTACACGTACTTTCAGGTCTTTTTGAAGGCAAGACACTTGGTACACCTATTTGCCTGGTTGTTTATAATAAAGGTATGAAATCCAAGGATTATGAAAAATTAAAAAACATCTTTAGGCCAGGTCATGCAGGGTTTACTTATCTTAAGAAATATGGTATTCGTGATTACCGGGGTGGAGGTAGAGCTTCTGGTAGAGAAACTGTTGCAAGGGTTGCAGCAGGGGCATTTGCTTTACAGCAACTTAAACGTCATGGAGTAAAGGTAACTGCTTATGTTAAAGAAATCGGTAACATAAAAGCTAAAAATATTAACCTTAACAATATTGATAAGAATCCTATAAGGTGTCCTGATATAGAAGCTGCCAAAAAGATGGAACATCTTATTTTAGAGACAAAGAAACAAGGTGACTCAGTAGGAGGTATAGTTGAGGTTATTGCTGAAGGCGTGCTTCCTGGGTTAGGTGAGCCTGTTTTTGGTAAACTTGATGCGGAGTTAGCTAAGGCATTGATGTCAATCGGAGCTGTTAAAGGTGTAGAAATTGGTTCTGGGTTTAAAGCAGCAAAGATGAAGGGTTCTGAAAACAATGACCTTTTTATAAAAAAGGGTAACCTTATACTTACAAAGACCAATAATGCAGGTGGTATAATCGGTGGTATCTCCACGGGTATGCCTATTGTAATTAGGGTTGCAGTTAAACCAACTTCGTCAATAGCAAAACCACAATGGACATTGGATTTAAAAGGCAGGAAAAAGAAGATACAAATAAAAGGCAGGCATGATCCATGTATCTGCCCAAGGGTTGTACCAGTGGTTGAAGCAATGGTTTCCATTGTGCTTTATGATTCTTTACTTAAACAAAAAGCGTTGAAAGGTTGAAAATGGCGAAAAAACAAGTTAAACCAATAATTGGTATCATTGGCGGTACAGGCCAGATGGGACAATGGTTTAAGAGGTTCTTTGAGAAACAAGGCTATAAAGTTCTTATTGCTAGTAGAACAACTAAACTTACTCCAGAAGAATGTGCTAGAAAAGTAGATATATGTATTATTACAGTGCCTATTAGTAAAACATTGGAAGTTATCAAAAAGGTTGCACCTTTGATTAAAAAGCAGGGGTTGCTAACAGACCTTACTTCTATCAAGGTCGAACCTGTTAAAGTTATGCTTAAGTATGCTAAGTGTGAAGTTATTGGGATGCATCCTGTTTTTGGACCTTCTGTAAGTTCTCTAAATAAACAGACAGTGGTACTTTGCCCAGCTCGTGGTAAGAAATGGTTGCCTTGGTTAAAATCAATCTTACAAAAGAATAAAGCAAAGGTCAAAATTACAACCCCTGGAGAGCATGATAAATTGATGTCAGTGATACAGGGCATAACTCATTTTAGTAATATGGTTATTGGTAATGCTTTAAAGGAACTCAATGTAGATGTAAATAAAAGTATAGAGTACACAAGTCCAATATACAAAATCAGGATGGATATGGTTGGTAGGATACTTAACCAGGACCCTAGTTTGTACGCTGATATTGAGATGTTGAACCCAAAAGCAAAAGAAAGCATTAAACAATTCATGAAGAGCGCTAAAAAACTTCAAAGAATAATCAATAAGAAGGATAAAAAAGCGTTTATTAGCTACTTTAAAGGATCAGGAATGTTTTTAGGAGACTTTAGGAGAAAAGCTTCAAAAGAAAGCGATTTTCTTATAGATCAGCTTGTTAAAGAGAAAGATATATAAATCAAAATACTTTTCACAGCAAAGAGGGTAAGAAATGGACAATACCAAGCTTATTGCAACATTAAGCAAGTATGAACGTGAAGTACTGCCTCTTATAGCTAAAACTAGCTTGTTTGAAGGTATTGTCAAGGCATCTACATTGAAGGATGTAGAGGTTATGCGTGGTTTGCAGTGGTTACAGAATAAAAAAATAATCAACCTTAGGGAGGAGGTTAAGGAAGTAGTTGATCTTGGTGAGAATGGGCTTAAATACCTTAAACAAGGATTACCAGAGTATAGATTCCTAAAAACTATTGAGAAAGCAGAAAAATCTATAGATCAAATTCAAAAACAAGCATGTATAGAAAAGGATGAAGTCAATATCTCTATAGGTGTTTTAAAGAGAAAAGCAGCTATTACTATTCAAAAGAAAAAAAATAAGCTATATGCAAAAATAACTGATAACGGTAAAAAACTATTATCAAAACCTTCTTTAGAACAACAATTCTTTAAACTTAAATTCCCAGTTGAAACAAAGAACCTATCACCAGAACAGAAGTTTGCTTTAGATAACCTAAAAAAACGTAAACAGATTGCAAAAATTGAACTTAATAAGCTTAAGTTTGCAGAATTAACTGAACTCGGTAAAAAGCTACTTAAGATAGGTATAAAACAAGGTGATGTGATCGATAGGTTAACTCCGAAGATGATAAAAACTGGTGAATGGAAGAATAGTGATATCAGAGCCTATGATGTTGGGATTAATGTTCCTAAGGTTTATCTAGGTAAGAGGCATTTTGTGAATGAAGCTATAGAGTATGCAAGAAGGATTTGGCTTGATATGGGCTTTAAGGAGATGACTGGACCATTATTGCAGACAAGCTTATGGAACTTTGATACTTTATTTGTTCCACAGGATCATCCTGCACGCGAACTTCAAGATACCTTTTATATCAAAGACCCAAAATTTGGCAAGCTTTTGGATAAAAGCTTAATAAATAGAATCAAACAAACTCACGAGAATGGTTGGACTACTGGTAGTAAGGGTTGGCAATATAAATGGTCAGAACAAGAAGCCAAGAAGAATGTTATGAGGCCACATACAACAGTCCTTAGTTCAAGGACATTAGCAGCGCTAAAAAAAACAGAACTTCCAGCAAAATTCTTTGCTATAGGTAAATGTTTTAGAAACGAAACATTAGATGCTCATCATTTATTTGAATTTAATCAGACAGAAGGCATAGTTATAGACCCAGATGCAAATTTTAGGCATCTGCTTGGTTATCTAAAAGAGTTTGCAATGAAAATGGGTTATAAAAAGGTTAGGTTTAGACCTGCTTATTTCCCATATACAGAACCAAGTGTTGAAGGCGATGTTTATGATCCAGTGCATAAAAAATGGATTGAAGTCATAGCAGCAGGAGTATTCAGGCCAGAGGTAGTCAAACCTCTTCTTGGAGAAGATATACCTGTACTTGCTTGGGGGCCTGGTTTAGATAGGATTATCACTGGTGTTTATGGTATAACTGATATCCGTGATCTTTATAAAAATGATCTGAGGCAGTTACGTGAAACAAAGGCATGGTTATTGTAATTAAACAATTAATTAAAAAACAAACAAAACAGGTGGTGTGAATGAAAGACGATATATTCGGTCCAGATAGAAGGTATAAAGCATCTGCACATAAGAGATTGCTTGAAAAAAACATAAGTATAGGTACTTTGTTGATATTTTTAGTCATAGCAGGGGTTGGCTATGGGCTATACTTTTTAGGTGGTGTAACAAAGGATTGCACAGATGTGAAATGTCCTCAGTGCGAAGAATGTGCTGTTTGCCCAGTGTGCGACACAAACCAGAGCTGTCCAGAAGCTCCAGTATGTACTGATACAACTGTTACTATAACTAAATATGTGTGTTCAGATGGTACTGAAGAGGATTCTGCAGCTAAATGCGCTTTGAAAACAGTAACAAATAGTTCGGGTGGGGCAACAGTAACCGGAGGTACAACCACAGATGTTGATACATCCAACATTAAGGTTTCAAATCTTCTTGCAAATACATATACCACTAAAGACGGTTATACACTTGCAGCAGACCAATTGGACTTCAGTGGGGGTATTCTTGATAAGTTTAGGTTCACTATTGTCAATGATGGGGATACAGCAATCGAACCAGAGTTAAGATTGTTTTTATATGACTCTGGTCAAAGTGAAACAACTAACGAGTATACCTTAATTAAAGGCAGATTTAACAGTACAACTCCTTTAGCAAGAGGTAAATCATTAAGAAAGGCTTTGACTGTTAACGCTGTTTACGATGGTACATCTGAGAATTTCAAACTTGAGTTGTGGGACATGATCTTAAAAAAGAGGTTAGTTACACACAGAACAGACTTTAGCGAATAAAAATAAAAGCAAAAACAAAAAATGCCGACAGTTACATTAAATAAACAGGTTTTTGAGAAACTTGTAGGAAAGAAATTGCCTTTAGAAAAGCTCAAGGACCGTATTTCCATGTTGGGTACAGACCTTGAGAGTATTGAAGGCAACGAGATCCATGTAGAGGTATTTCCAGACAGGCCAGACATGTTAAGCGAGCAGGGTTTTGCTCGCGCATTTTCTTCTTTTATTGGAGTTAAGACAGGCTTAAGGAAGTATAAGGTTAAGAAAAGTGGAAAAAAGATAACGGTTGATAAATCAGTTACTATGAGGCCCTATACTGCCTGCGCTATAGTAAAGAATGTTATATTTAATGATGAAAGGATAAGGGAAGTGATGCAGATACAGGAGAAGCTTGCAGCTACACATGGCAGGAACAGAAGAAAGTCATGCTATGGGTTGTATCCTATGGATGTCATCAAGTTTCCTATTAAGTATGTTGCTAAAGACCTTAAGGAAATCAAGTTCAAGCCACTTGGTTATGACAGAGAGATGACTGGAGCGCAGGTTGAAAGGACGCATCCCACTGGGAAAAAATACAGCTTTGTTGCTGAAGGATGGAAGAAGTATCCTTGCTATATAGATGATAAAGGTTCTGTATTGTCAATGCTGCCTTATACAAATTCCCAAGATACAGGTAAGATCGATGAGACAACAAAAGAAGCCTTTATAGAATGCACAGGTACAGACCTTAACAATGTACAGATCGCTTTGAATATATTTGTCACAATGTTTGCAGACATGGGGGGAGATATTTATAGTGTTGATTTGCTTTACCCAGACAAAAAAATAACCACACCAAACCTAAGCCCACAAAAGATGAAATTCGATCTAAACTATGTGAACAAACTCATAGGGCTTAACCTAAAAGAGACCGAAGCAAAAAAGCTTCTAGGAAGGATGGGTTTTGGTTATGAAAAAGGTCATGTGCTGGTTCCTGCTTACAGGGCAGACATATTGCATCTGTCTGATATTGCTGAGGATATAGCTATTGCTTATGGTTATGAAAACCTAGTGCCAGAGATACCAAGCATATCTACTATTGGCAGTGAATCAAAGTTCAGCCAGTTTGTGAATAAGATTGCACATCTGCTTACAGGGTTACAATTACTAGAAACATGCACTTATCATATCACTGATAAGGATAGTATAACAACAAAGATGAACCTTAACCTAGATTATATTGAGCTTGAGAATGCTCTGACTAGCGAGTATAATGTACTTAGGAACTGGATTATCCCTTCTTTAATACAGGTGCTTTCAGAGAATAAGCATCATGAATATCCACAGAGGTTGTTTGAGATCGGTACTGTTTTTAAGAAGGACAATAAAACAGAGATGGGAGCTAAAGAGTTTCAAAGATTAGCTGTAGTTTCATCTCATTCTGAAGCAGATCTAACTGAATTGAGGCAGGTTCTGGATGCTTTGATGAGGGCCCTAAATCTGAGTTATGAGATCATAGAAGCTGACCATCCTTCTTTTATCAAAGGAAGAGTTGGTAGGGTAATTGTAAACCAGAAGAAGGTTGCTTATATAGGTGAAATAAATCCTGAGGTCCTGGTTAATTTTGGTCTTGAGATGCCTGTGGCAGCACTAGAACTTAATATTTCGGAAATATTTAACTTAATTTATCATAAATAATTCATCTTTATACTTGCGGGGCATTAATACTTTAGTAAACCAAGTTTACTACATTAAGTATACTGTATAGGTTATAAAAATGCGGATAGAGCTTCTAAGCAATGATCTAATTATGAATTTGACCATTCCTATACTGGTGATACTCTTTTTATTCTTGTTTTTTATCCTTGTTACATATATCATCTCTTTGTTTAAGAAACAAAAAATGCCTATGTCTGAATATGAAACAAACCTACCTTATGTTAGTATTATTATTCCGGCCTACAACGAAGAGAACAATATACTTAGTTGTCTTAATTCAATATTAAAATCAGATTATGAGTTAGATAAATTACAAGTGGTAGTTGTGAATGACCAATCTGAAGACAATACTGAGGAGGTGGTGCAGAGGTTCATGAAGGAACATAGGCAATTGATAGATATGAAATTGGTTAATGGCCTGCATCAAGGTAAATCAAAAACCCTTAACCTTGGTATTAGCTCTAGTAAGCATGATCTGGTTTTAACTATAGATGCTGATATTATCATTAGTGAGAATACAATTAAGGAATTGGTTAAACCTATGTTTTTTAAAGATGTTGCAGCTACGAATTCTGTAGCTTTCATAAAAAACCCAAGTAACGCTATAGAACAGTTCCAAAGAATAGAGTATTTCTTGAATAATCTTATCAGGGTTTCGTTTTCAAGGGTATTCGAAAATAGTATTTGGTTTTTTGGAGCTGTTGCTTGTTACAAAAAGAAGATTCTAGAGAAAATAGGGTATTTCAAAAAGGATACTTTGACTGAAGATATGGATATCTGTCTTGAAATGTATAACCTTGATTACAAAATAATCACATCTACTAAAGCGATTATTACAACGAAAGCATGCTCAACACTTAAAGATCTGTTTAAGCAAAGAATGAGATGGTACTATGGTGCATTGCAGGCTTTGGTAAAGAATAAAAAACTGCTTCATGTAAATAAATCTTCACCTTCAGTCTATTTTCTTTTTTTCAATCAATTCTGGTGGACTTTCTACTCATTTATATTCCTACCGATTGTAGTGTACCAAGTTAAGTTCTGGTATCCCCCTTTAGAACAAGGTTTTTTTGCAGCTTTTTCCTATCTGTTTAGGTGGTTCTCCTTGTCAGGCCCATTTTATGTTCTTTATAAGATGCCTGAATGGGGCTTGTCATTGCTTAATATATTTGGGGTATCTGCAGGGATAATTACATTTATCTTGTCAATTATTGCAATAAAGAGTTTTAAAGGGAAGATCACTTTACAGGCCATTATATCAATGTTTTTTTATTTTCCTTACACCATTGTCATTAATCTAATAATTGTTTTTGGTGTAATTAAATACAGTTTTTCTAAGAAAAAGTACTTTATAGATTAAATCATTTTAAGGTAAATTGCATATGCCTTTCTGAGCCGTATAAATTATAAATCCAACTACAGTGAGTAGAATGCTTGTAACACTGAGTACTAACGCAATTATAGCATACCTTCTTCCACCATATTTATTGGGTTCTTTATGAGCCATCCTAAGTGATGTTATAGCAAGCGCTATGGAAACACTGCATATTGCCAGATTAAATAAAGGTATCCAGAAACCAAGACTTAGATAAAAAGAGGCTTTAGCATAAAACGAATCTTTAGTTTTTTTTCCTTCAATCATGGTTTAATTCACGCATTTCCGTTTTTGTTTAACATGAACCACTGCATATTTCTATTAAATAAGGACTTAAATATTCCGACATTAACAAAGAATGTTACTATAAGCCCTACAGAAAGTGAACCAGCAACCATCTTTGGTATATGTTTAAGCCTTTGGCCTAATGTAAGGGCAATAACACTTGATATTAAGAACCCGCTTGTTAACAATATATTCTTAGTTGTCTCGTATAGAAACAAGTACCAATCAATTGGTGCAGGCCTGTTGCTTATTATACTCAAGACGCCAAAAATAGTTAAACCATACAACAGTACTGCTATCATATAACCAGATGCAAATATCAAAACATTTGCCTTTTCTCTAAGCCTGTTTTTTCTATTTTTAAGTATATCACAGAAATGTAATTTTAAAGCACTAATGACTCCATAAGCCCACCTCATCTGTTGTCTGCAAAGGTCCCTTAATGTAAACGGCGCTTCACACTCGCATTCTAAGTCTTCAAGATAAATCAGTCTTTTTCCTTTCTTAATGAGCCTTAATGAGCATTCTATATCTTCTGTCAAAGAACCTGCTTGCCATCCACCAAGTTCTTCTAAATCCTTTTTTCTAATCGCTTCAGCAGAGCCACATAAAAACGATGTTCCCTTACCCCATGAAATAAATGGAAGAGCTATGTTATGGCACAATAAAGTGATTGTTCCTCCAAGTATTGAAAAAATATTTTGGGTGAAATTTTTTATGCGCCACCTTGCTTGTACAACTGAAATCTCATTATCTTTTAAGAAAGGAGAGATTATTCTTCTCAAAAAATCTCTTTTAGGCAAGAAATCTGAGTCAAATATTACAATGAATTCCCCTCTTGTATATTTCAGCATGTGGTTGAGATTACCAGGTTTAAAACCAATGTTATTTCCTCTTCTAGTCACCTTAACTAAGTGTGGGTTTTCTGCGACAAACGCGTCAATCTTTTTAGATATTCTATTATCTGAGCTATCATCTCCAATAATTATCTCGTATCTATCCTTAGGATAGTCAAATTCCAAACACTTTCTAGCACAATTTAGAGCAACAGGTTCATTGTACGTTGGTATTTGTATTGTAACAAAAGGTACTTCTCCTTCAGGCAAAGGACGTTCATCTCTCTTTTTTTTAAAAAGAGTTACAACAGTCATAAACAGGTAAAATAAGGTCAAACCAATTGTAACATAAATCAAAAAATGGAACGTTCCTTTGAAAAATATATGGAAATAATCCAATATTATCCTAGAATAATTTACATAAAATTCATATACAGCATTTCCAGCTGAATTATGTATTTCAAAGAATCCATTAAAAAAGGCTGCTACTATATTGTTGACTCCCATAATCATAAACACACTCTTTTTTGTTTATACATTAACCTACTAAACTCTTTATATATGTATACCTATATTCATTCTAAATATAGTTATCTCTTTATAAATCTTTTGATATCTCAATATCTACTTATAAGGACTATATTGTAGTTTATCTCAAATTGTGATTGATAATAAGAACATTTAAATACTGCTTATTTCTCTCAGTATATGCGTGTTTTTGTTAAAATACGCTATTTAAATAAGGTAAATAAGGTGAAATAGAACATGAGAAATAGATTTGGAGGAAGAGGTTCAGCTCCAGTTAATGTAGGGGATGAGCTAGATGTTAAAGTAGAAGCTGTCGGCGAGAAAGGCGACGGTATTGCAAAGAAAGATGGCTTTGTGCTGTTTGTACCAAACACCAAAGCTGGTGATGAAGTTAAGATTAAAGTCACCAAAGTTCTGCGAAACGTAGGTTTTGCTGAAGTTGTCGGACAAGCAAGCGGTCCAGTTGAGTCAGCTGAAGCTCCTGCAGAAGAACCAGCTGCTGAAGAGGAACCTGCACCAGAGGATACAGAAGACTTTGGCGAAGAGCCAGCTGCTGAAGAGCAGGCTGAAGAACCTCAAGAAGAGGCAGCTGAAGAACCAGCTCCGACTGAAGAGGCTCCTGCAGAAGAACCAGCAGAAGAAACAAAAGAGTAGATATTCTAAGTTTCTGTTTTTTTATTTTTTTCTTCCTTATTTTCCAAAATTTTTTATTTTAAGATTTATTCTATCTTTTTATGAGAACATTCATAGCCATAGAATTACCTGATAACGTAAAGGGCCATCTTATAGGAATAGAACAACAAATAGGCAATAATATGGCTAAAATCAAGTGGGTTATTAAAGAGAATCTACACCTTACCTTAAGGTTTTTAGGTGAGGTTGGAGAGGAAACTATAGAACAGATTGAAGAGAGACTCAGTACAATAACATTAGAACCGTTTGATCTTTCCTTATCTAACCTAGGTGTTTTCCCTAATCCTAACTATATCAAGGTGCTTTGGGTGGGTGTAGATCCAGCAGATAAAGTGGTTCAACTTTACAATAAGATTGAAGAAGCATTGGCCCCATTCAAATTAAAGAAAGATCATAAATACCACCCACATATTACTCTTGGTAGAGTGGCTTTTGTTAAAGATAAGACTGCACTTAAAGAAAGCCTGAATATTAAAGTAGAGAAGCTTAAGTTTGGAGTGGATGGTTTTAAACTCAAGAAAAGTACACTTACTCCTAAAGGGCCTGTTTATGAGGATATAATGGTTTATCCTTTACAATAGAAAGCTTTATATATAACCTTTTTATCCAAATCTCAATTAGCCGAAAGACAGCTGTTAGCTATATCTGCTGTTGGATGGGCTGTATGAGGCAATAAAAAATACAGCCAGTATGTGTTAAATAATTTAAACAAACAAGGTGTAATAATCATGGCAACAGAACATAAATTTTTAGTAGCAAGCGATGTTTACCTTAAAGCAGGTATACATATTGGTACAAAGTTCAGGACAAAGTATATGGAAAAGTTTATTTATAAGACTAGGCCAGATGGCCTCTCGGTGCTTAATCTACAACAGATAGATGAAAGGATTAAGGTAGCAGCAAGTTTCTTAGCGCAATACGAACCAGGAGATATACTAATTGTAAGTAGGAGAGAGAATGGTTGGAAAGCTGTAAAGAAATTCGGTGATGTTACAGGTATTAGGGTATTTGCTGGTAGATATCCTCCAGGTATATTGACTAACCCCTCATTAGATATCTATACAGAGGCCAAGATAATCCTAGTTACAGATTCATGGCCAGACAGGAATGCTATAAACGACGCAATGAAAATGGGTATACCTGTGATAGCTTTATGCGATACAAATAATCAAGCAAACAATATTGATCTTGTTGTACCTTGTAACAACAAAGGTAAGAAAAGTCTTGGGTTGTTCTTTTACATACTAGCTAGGGAATATCTTAAGAATAGAGGTATGATAAAGAAGGATTCAGAATTTAAAGGTAAACTAGACGATTTTACAGAAGAATAAACAACTTAAAAGGTGGTGTAAGATGAAAAAGTATGTGTTACTTGTGTTTTTAGTTTTAATACTAGGTTGTGTTAAAGAATACACTTTTGAAAGTACATTAGATGAACTTAATCAGATAGATACAAAATACGGAACTTCTTTATATGAAGAACACCTTAACTATAATCTACCTTCAATGGACATCATAAAAGGTGTTAGAAAAGATATAATTCTTATGGAAGTGGATATTCCAGATTCAGGACACAAAAAAGCAATAAATGAACTTATTAAGTTTAGATTACTTATGTTGGATGCAGAAGATAATTATCACAAATTTTTATCTTACGGTAAAACGGGTTTGGTTCACGACGGTTTTGGCTGTAAAGAGAAACCCTATATACTAGAAGCACAGGATTATTGGAACAAATCGCTTATGGCATTTCGAGAGTCTGTGTTTACTATGGACATGATGCTTACTAATTATCCTGAATCAAGAATATTTATTGAACCGGAAAGGCCATTTTACCTTAACTTTAATTGGACAAAAGAGCACCTTTCAAACGAATACTCTTTAAGGACAGTCAACAGGCTATGTCCAGAATACGTTGAGAAACAGCCTCTTACAGGATTTGAATACCCGAATTGGCAATCTTAAACATTATATTTTTTTCTTCAGGCAGTGATCTGTGGTTTCTCAGAACTGCCCTTCTGTTTTTGCCTACAACTTGAAGTTCGACTAGGCACTTACTTGCATACTTAATAATATCTCCACCAACCATTTTTACTCTGTTTCTTTCATCAAAACTAGAATAAACTTGGTTAGTTAATAATACTGGAATATTCTTTTTTCGTGCAATCTCTGTTAGGTATGATATTTGGGTGCCTAGTTCTCTGTTGATACTATATACTTCATCATTTTTACCTAACTCAAGCCTGTATAACATGGCAATTGTATCAACAATAACAATAGATATGTTGTCATTTACAGCGTTTGAAAGCTGTTTAAATACCTCTTTTTGCTCTTTAAAATTAGTTGGTTTGAAAAAAAGCACTTTTTTTAATAGCTCTTTATAGTTTGGTGCAAGCTGTTTCATTCTTTCTATAGAAAAACCGCCTTCAGTATCTATAAAAATCACGCTTTTGCCTTTTTCAGCTGCACTAATGGTGGCTAGTAAACATAGACATGTTTTCCCGCTTGTTGATGGGCCATATATAGTTGAGATGGTATCTTTCTCAAACCCACCTTCAAGCAACTGATCAAAAACTTCGCATCCAGAAGATACCCTATTTTCCCGCATATCTAGTGGTTATATAATACTCTTTTTAAATCTAACGAAAAACAAGCACTTTTCTTTCGAAATATTTTTATAATATTCTTACAGCAAGTTATTATAATGAAAAATAGAGATTATGGGTTGTTTTTTGTGCTTTTGTTGTCCCTAGTTGTTAGATTGCTCTTTTTCTTTGAACACCATATAACCTGGTGGGATTCTGCAGTTTATGTTGGCATGGGACAATATATCTTCTCTTTAGGAAAGATGGGGTTATGGGAACCAATAAGGCCTTTGTTATGGCCGATTATAATGGGGGCATTATGGAAAACAGGTTTATCAGTAGTTGTTGCAGCCAGAGTTGTTGAACTTTTACTTACTCTTGGTAGTGTGCTTTTTCTTTATCTATGTGCAGAATCTGTCTTTAATAAAAGAGTTGCTTTTATTAGTTCTATCTTGTTCTCTTTTTCACCTGTTTTGTTCTTTTCTTCTTTTCACCTATTTACTGAGATACCAACTGTATTCTTTACTTTACTGGCTTTTTGGCTTTTCCTTAGAAAAAAACATCTCTTTTCTGGGCTAACAATAGGCTTAGCTGTTATGACAAAATTTCCAGTAGCGATTTTCTTTTTTGTTTTCTTGGTTATTTATGTGCTTAGATTCTTTAAACAAGGCAAACAAGAGATAGAAAATACAGGTTGGTTTATACTGGGTTTTGTTATTGTCACTCTTCCTTATTTTATCTTTAATCAGATTAAATACAATAATCCTTTACTGCCATTGACCTTGGCAAGCACAGTGATAAAGAACGTTGTTGCATGTACAGAGCAGTTTCTTAAACCTTGGTATTACTATTTTACTTTGCTTATGCATCAAAGTATATTTCATGTTTTTGCATTACTCTCTTTACTGTATTTTACATACAAATTGAAAAAGAAGAACCTTGACTTAAATCATTTGTTTATTGTGTTATCTTTTCTATTACCTTTTATTTATTTTTTCACATTGAAATGTAAAACCCCAAGATATATGCTTCTCTACTTGCCTTTTTTAGCTATCTTGGCTGCTAAAGGATTAGATCTCTCTATAAGGAAACGTGGCAAGTTTCTTAGAATTAGTGTAATCTTGCTTGTTTTGATCAGCTCAATCTGGCTTTCTATTAACTATTACCAAAAAACAGAGATACCAGCTTCCTGGGTCAATAGTGAATTCTATGGTTATCTAAAGGATAAGAGTCCAGGTGGTGAGATCATATCCACAACACCACTTATTACTCTATATGTGCCTGCAAAGATTGATATTATGTATTTTCCATTATATAACACTGAGAAGATTAGGGAATATAGAAGCAAACTTGAACAGCCGAATAAAGTCAGCTATGTTTTTATTAATAGGGCAGATATACCTTGTCCAAAGAAAGATCAGCTGTGCCTTAAAGAAACTGAAGAATTGATTCATCTTCTGAATTCTAGTTTTGAACTTGAATATCATCAAAAATCATCTTACACAGAATACTTTATTTTTCACAAACAAGAATAAAGTGTGGGTAAAACATAGAAGCGATATTGTAGTATCTGACCTTGAATCCAATATTTTCTAGTATTCTTATTAAATCAGTGCGGTTTGAATAATTCATCTTTCCTCCTAAGGTAATAATCTTATCAAGTATCAAGGTCCATAAGCATCTAAAAAACAATTTCTTATCAATCTCCTTTACAACCAATCTGCCGCCTTTTTTAACATTGGCATAACACTGCTGTAAAAACCTTTTTTGATCACTATACTTAATGTGGTGCAGAAGGTCTATAACTGCAATACAATCAGCCTTTTTTTTAATATGTTCTTTTGAGATATCTTTAATAAAGAATTTTAGGTTTTCTATACTCTTTCCAGCTTTTTTTGCAGAGATTATTCTTTTTCTGCTTAGATCAAATCCTACTACTTGTCTATCTTTAGAACTTAGGGCAAAATATAAACTTGTCACACCAAAACCACAACCAACATCAAAGATAAGGCCTGTTTGAGGTATGTGTTTTTCTACTTTCCTTATTGGAAGAATTATCTGTCTTAATAAGGCATATGCCTTTGCTATAGGTTCTGAATATAATCTGGTTATTCTTACCATCTTCTTAAAAACATTTATAAAACCGTTTGCTATCCCTTTATTTATGGGGACGGTTAGTGATTATCTCAACCTAATTAGGATAAGACAATGGTATAAAAACTTAGTGGTTTACCTAGCTATATTCTTCTCAGGCAATATTCTTAGCTTTAACCTATTATTCAAATCAACACTGGGCTTTTTAAGTCTGTGCTTAATCTCATCCGCAAACTATATCCTAAATGATATTATAGATGTTAAATCTGATAGACAACATCCAGAGAAAAGGTTCAGGCCTATAGCTAATGGTAGGATAGGCATTTTTTCTGCTTTAGTTATGGTTGTTTTGTTGGTGATTGCTTCTATTGAAATAGCCTATTTTCTTGATTTGTATTTTTTATTAAGTGTGGTGTTGATTTTTTCGATATCACAACTTTATACTCTATTCCTTAAGAAAGAGCTATTCGCAGATATCTTGGCAATAGCAATCAACTTTGTACTAAGGGCTGTAAGTGGTGCTTTTATTATCCACGTTTATATCTCGCCTTGGCTTATTTTATGTCCTTTCTTTTTATCCTTATTCTTATCTGTATCTAAGAGAAGATCTGAGATGTTTATTAAGAAAAACAACTATTCACCTGAGCTTACCAACGCTTTAATGCTAATCTCAACAACCACTCTTATTATCTCATATTCACTTTATTCTTTCTTAAGTCAACAGAATAAACTTTTGATTACTCTACCTTTTGTTTTGTATGGCATATTTAGATTTCTATATCTTGTTTATTCTGGTTCAATTATAGCAAGGCAAGCAGAAAGGTTCTGGACAGATACAAGACTAGTATTTAGTATCTGTTTGTGGGGGTTGGTTACCTTAATTATTTTGTACTTTTAACCTTAATTAGATCACCAATAGTAAGATTCTCACCAACCTTTGCTTTTCCACCATCAAAGGTCTCTTCATACTGTTCAATTAAGGTTATTCTTAAGAATTTCTCAAGTTTCCTTGCAAGTTTCATAGAAGGTTTGAATCTTCCTGATTCTATCTTATGGATTATTGATTCTCGTTCATTAATCCTTTTTGCAAGGTCTTCTTGTTTTAATCCCATGTGTTCTCTTTTTTTCTTAACTCTTTTAGAATAATCATTTACAACTACCAATACTATCTGTTTATCAGGCTTTTCAACCTGTTCTATTGAAAGCTTTACCTGTTTTTTCGGTCTCTTAGGCTCTTGTCTTATCTTATGTAGGATCTTGCCATACTTAGCACAGGCTTTACATACATTCAGTTCTCCACCCTCAATTAAAGCTTTGAAAAGCTGCGATTCCACACCACACATATCACAGTTCATTTTAACCATTGTTTTCTTCTAGAATTTAAAAAGTTTATTCTATAATCTGCACTATAATCTTCCTATTGCTCCTAGGGCCATCAAACTCACAAAACATCACATCCTGCCATGTTCCAAGCATAAGTTTACCATCATTAACTGGAATAATCTCGCTAGGCCCAATAATTGAAGATTTAATATGCGCAGCTGCATTATTATCAACTCTATCATGTTTGTAATTATCATGCTCAGCTACCATCTTACCCAATGCCTTGATAATATCATCCATAACATTTGGATCAGCATTCTCATTAATAATTATTGCAGCAGTTGCGTGAGGCGTATAAACCAGACACATTCCTTCCTTAACTTTACTTTTAGCCACAATCCCAGAAACCTGCTCAGTAATATCAATGATTTCATTATGGCTATGTGTTGAGATAGTGAATGTTTGCATAGAAGAAGGTTAGAAGTGGTTGTTTATAAAATTTGTGTGCTAGAACTAATCTCCTTGATATAAACTTGGCGCATCATACGCGCCACCTGGGTTTTGTTTTCTTCTTACATACATTCTGTATTTAGGTATTATTGGACCAGTCATTGCATCAACTAGAAGATCACGGTCTCTGTGACTTAACCTAAGAAATGTATCTGTGTGTGGGACTGAGTAAACTAATTCTATTCCTTTATTGGATTGTTGATTGGTTTCTTGTTTCTGGAATTCTGGTAGTGTTGCTATGGCGATTCTCTCGACTTCTCCTACTTCAGTTTGTCTTGGTTCTGCTTGTCCACCCACTTTAAATCACCTTTTTTTATCTTCCAAATATCTCTTTCTAATTATTTTTACTGAGACAACTTCTTTAAATAGCTTATTGTCAAAAAATAGCAAAATTTATAAAAAGTGGCAAATCTTTTGTGGATATGACAAACATAACACATGAGGTTCATAACTTTTTGAAGAAGAGCCCTAGCATAGTTAGGAATATTGGAGAGGAATTAATTAACGTAAGGGCACTTGCTTATTATTTCTTGAAAAAGACTAAAACAGAAGCATCTGTGCACGCTGTGATGTCAGCAATAAGAAGGTATAAGGATGAGAATATTCAGCCGAAGAAGAGAACAGATTTCAATGATGTTTACAAAGAGTCAAGGATATCAACTAAATCCCGTTTAGTTCTTATTGTAGTTAAAAGACATTTTAACATATTAAAGAATGTTGCTCATGATATCTTTGATAATATAAATGTAGCTAAAGGAGAAGTGTTAAGGATTGTCGAAGGAAGAGCGTCAATCAAATTTATCATAGACAATGCAAAAAAGAAAGAAATAATAAAACTTATTCCAAAGGACGAAATTATTTTCATAAGAGAAAACCTTGGTGAAGTGAATATAGTCTTCCCTGAAAAATATGGTTATAGAAAGATGCATAGTCTTATCTCACCTATACTGAGTGAGCTTACAGTTAACAATATCAACTTTATTGAAATCATTGGATGTATGCCAGAACTTATCTTTATTGTCAAGGAAGAAGAGATCTCTAAATGCCATGATGTACTATTGAAATTCTTCTACGGCAGTAAATAACTTCAACTTAATTCAAACCTAAACAAACATTTAAATACTCATTTTCGCTTCATTATTTAGCATGGCAAAAGAAAAATTCGTATTGGTTAGCCTAAAGGAAAACAAAGCAAAGAAACTTACCCAGGTGCTTTCTAATGAGACTTGTAGGCACATACTAGATTATCTTGCAAACAAAGACAGCACAGAATCTGAGATATCTAAAGAACTTAATATTCCTATCTCAACTGTACATTACAATATGCAGCAGTTACTTGAGACAGGCCTAGTTAAATCTGAGGAATACCATTATAGTGAAAAGGGTAAAGAAGTAAATCATTATTCTCTTGCAAATAAATATATTATTATTGCACCTGAATCAGAAAGGGGGTGGAAATCTAAATTAAGATCAATCCTGCCTGTAAGCCTTATTGTGCTTGGAGCAGCTGCTGTACTGCAGTTCACCTCAAAATACTTTATTCAACCATTTCAAGCAGCTTCATCAAGGATGTTAGCAGCAACCCCATCTCTAACAAAAGAAGCTGTAGAAGCAGCAACGCCTGTAGCAAAAGGTATAGAAGAAGAAGTTGTAGCAGATGCTGTTCCGAAAGCAGTAGAAGCTGTAGCACAAGCAACAGTAAAAGCACCATTTTTGTCAAACATAGTTTTCTGGTTTGTTGTAGGCGCAATTAGTGCTTTAATTTTATACCTATTAATAGAATGGTTGTGGAGGAGAAAAAAATGAAGAGATTAATCTTATTAACAATATTGCTTGTCTTTCTAGTTGGATGTACAGAAAAGATACAAGAATGTGCAACTAACGAAGATTGTGTACCAAAGGCTTGTTGTCATGCAAGTGAATGCGTACCTTCTGACCAACAACCAGATTGTTCTGAGATGTTCTGCACTATGAATTGCGAACCAGGCACTCTAGACTGTGGTCAAGGCAGTTGTCAATGTATAGAAGGAGTATGTAAGGCTGTTTTCAATTAAAAAACTTTTTAAACTCTTCAAAAAACTCTTTTTAGCATGATAAGAGAAATATTCATGTTGATACTGTTAACTTTTCTGCCTTTCCTTGAATTACGTTATAGTATACCTGCAGGGATCTTGTCAGGAAGAGTAGAACTGCCTTTTGGTATGTATTTACAGGGTTATGGTCTGAACTGGCTACTTGTTTTTGTTGTCTGTGTAATAACTAACATAATTGTGGGTATACTTATTTATTATGCACTTAATATATCTGTGAAGTTCTTTTTAAGGTTTAATTGGTACGCAAAACTATATAACAAAATCATAGAGAAACCACAGAAAAAGATACATGCATTTGTTGAAAAGTACGGTGAGCTTGGTGTAGCTTTATTCATCGGCGTACCCTTACCTGGAAGCGGTGTATACTCTGGAGCTCTTGGAGCTTATGCAATTGGTCTAAGTTTCAAAAAGTTTATAATCGCAAATATTATAGGTGTGCTTATTGCAGGCACAGCTGTTACAATAATAACCTTAACAGGACAAGGTATTTTTGCTTTATTATAAAATGAATAAGAATAAAAAAAGAGGCTTTTTGGTATTATGGTTCATTTTTCTATTCCTACTTATACTCGGTTTTATTTTCGATAACCTGATAATCTCTTATATCACTTTATTTAGATATCCTCTAGTGAATGATTTTATGTTATGGATGTCCAACCCATATACAGTTGTTGTAGTGCTTATTATTGTAACAACTTTGTTTTTGTGGGAAGAAAAAAAGCGTGAATGGATACTGCCTTTATGGCTTAGTTTCTTTTTCTCGTTCATAATCAACCTAGGTTTGAAGTATCTTATAATGCGGCCTAGGCCTTACTTGTCACTTGCTATAAACAACCTAACAACTTCAACACTACCTTCGTTTCCAAGCATGCATTCAGCAATTGTGTTCTCAACAATTCCTCTACTTGATAGGGAATTTCCTAAGATAAAATTATTTTGGATAGCGTTCGCATCAATTGTG
The DNA here is from genome assembly GCA_964550525.1 of uncultured Methanosarcinales archaeon. Lineage (GTDB taxonomy): Archaea > Nanobdellota > Nanobdellia > Woesearchaeales > JANQNQ01 > CAZJZJ01. The sequence continues at coordinate 14,962 of CAZJZJ010000003.1, read as the reverse complement.
GCCTTCAGTAGATTATACTTGGGGGTACATTACCTAAGTGATATTATTGTTGGCGGTATAATTGGTTATTTAATTGGTTATTGTTTTTTCAAACTAGAGGCACATAAACACATATTCAAAAAATGGCTTTCTCTAAGAAAGAAATAAAACGTCAAACAGCGCATGTTTTAGGTGGTTTGTTCTTTGCAATAGGTATCTATCTAGATTATTTCACCCCAATTGCCTTGTTTAGTGCATTGCTTCTGATAATTCTTATCTTTTCTCTAAGTAGAAAGTATAAATGGCCTTTCTTTAAATGGTATTTCAAGAATTTTGAACGTAAGCAAGATCAGAAACATTTTCCTGGCAGAGGTATGCTGTTTTATTTTTTAGGTGCTTTAGTTGCAGTATTGCTTTTTGAAAAGAAGATAGCTATAGCTTCTATGCTTATACTTGGTTTTGGTGATGCAGTCTCTCCTTTTATAGGGATAAAATATGGTAAAATCAAGCATCCTTTTAGCAGCAGTAAATTTATTGAAGGGCATATAGTAGGTGCGATTATTGCAGGCTTAGCTGCAATGTTTTTTGTACCTTGGCAGCACGCATTCATAGCAAGTTTTGCAGCGATGTTTGTAGAAGGTATAGATGTATCTCTGACACATGATACACTTAATGATAATCTTGTTATACCTGTGATTGCAGGCCTGGTTCTTACATTGCTTGCCTAAACATTTAAATAATGGTAAATTCTCCTTTTTTCTATTATGAATGACCAAATCAAACAAACACTCTTGGCTAAACAAGATCCATTTGAAGATATCATTGGCCAGGATCAAGTAAAACAGCATCTTAAGTCAGCTTTGCTTATGGGTAGGCATATTGTTGTAGTTGGTAGCCCAGGTATAGGTAAGACAACTCTAGCTAAAAACGTAGCTAAAATCATTCCTGAGATCAGTGTTGTAAAAGGTTGTGCTTATCATTGTGACCCTAATAAACCAGTTTGCCCTGTATGCAAATCCTTGTCAAAAAAACAAACCCAAAAAATAACAGGTGAACAGTGTTTTGTGCGTATACAAGGCAGCCCTGACCTTACTGTAGAAGACCTTCTTGGTGATATTGATCCTATCAAAGCAATGAAGTTCGGTCCTTTAAGTATAGAGGCGTTTACACCTGGGAAAATATTTAAAGCTAACCGTGGCGTGCTTTTCTTTGACGAATTAAACAGGTGCCCTGAGAAACTTCAGAATGCCTTATTACAAGTTCTACAAGAAGGTAAAGCTACTATTGGCAGCTATGATGTGGATTTTGATGTAGATTTTATCTTTATAGCAACAATGAATCCACAAGATAGTTCAACAGAGAAACTTTCTGATGTTCTTTTAGATAGGTTTGATCTGATTTATATGGCTTATCCAGAGACAGCAGAGCTTGAAATGCAAATAGTAGAAACCAAAGGAAAACAACTAGTTAAAGTGCCTGATAACTTACTTAATCTTATGGTCTACTTTGTAAGGCTTCTTAGAGAAAGCAAACAAGTTGAAAAAAAGCCAAGTGTCAGAGCGTCTATTGGTTTATATGAACGTTCACAATCCAACGCAATGCTAAATAACAGGAAAGAGATTATATTAGATGATATTAAAGATGTACTTGTTTCTGTACTTGCCCACAGATTAACTTTAAAACCAAGCGCTAAGTACCTAGTTTCTCCAGGAGAGTTGATAGACAAGGAATTTGATAAACTTATGGAAAGCAATATTGGCAGAGAAATTAAAAAAAAAAGACTATAAAATCCGCTAAAGCAAAAGTTAATCAATTCGAGCCGATTGAAGAGATTGAGGGTAAGTTACGCTTCAACAAGCTTAATGATAAATTAATGCATCTTGTTCTTGATAATGATAAAGAAACAATAGAAAAAGGTAAGATTGTTAAAGAAGCACTTAATTACGGGATTTCTTCTTTCACCCCAGACTTATTCTTTGAACAACTGGTAAAAAACTATTCTATGGTTAAGAAGATCTATGGTGAACGTATTATCCAGTACTTGTCAGGTTACGATCCCAATTATATTGGCCGTAACATCAAGATCCCTGAATTCCAAAGAGTTCTGAAGAAGAATATTGGGGACTCTGTTGATAAATTAAAAAAAGATAAATTCCTGGATAAAGATGGCGTAATAACAGAAAAGGCTTTTGAACTAGCTTCTTTAACGTTATACATAGAAGAACTTGACAACTTAGTACCAAAAGGAATTATGGGTGAGAAAATCCATAAAAAAACATTTATTTACGGTTCTAAACTAGATACAAAGAATTATAAAAAAGGCGACAGATACAGAGATATTGCATTAAAAAAATCAGTCAAAACAGCCATAAGAAGAAAACACTGTAAACTTGAGATTGAAGACTTAAAAACATTTGAACGCAGCAGCAGGGGCCAGATTTATATTGTTTATGCAATGGATGCTTCAGGAAGTATGAAAGGAAAGAAGCTAGAACTAAGCAAGAAAGCAGGTATTGCTCTTGCTTACAAAGCAATAAACAAAAAGGACAAAGTAGGCTTAGTTGTTTTTGGTACAGAGGTCAAAAAAGAAATCAAGCCCACACTTGATTTCTCTAATATACTTAAAGAAATCTCAAATATCCGTGCTTCTGGTGAGACAGATATAAAAGAAAGCCTAAATAAAGCAATAACCATGTTTCCTGATGAAGATATGACAAAACATCTTATCATCCTTACAGATGCTATGCCTACTGTAGGTGAAAAGCCTGAAAAAGAAACACTAGAAGCAGTTTCAAAAGCAAGAGCGCATGGGATAACTATCTCTTTGATAGGTATTTCTTTGGATAAAAAAGGCAGGCAACTAGCAGAAAGAATTGCTGAAATTGGCGAAGGACGGTTGTATATAGCAAAAGATATTGAAGAACTGGATAAGATTGTGTTGGAAGATTATTATTCGCTTATCTAAACCTTTAAATACAACCACTTCTCTTTTTACCTTATGAAAATCCTAGCATTCGTTGACATGCACGGCAGCAATAAGGCTTTAAAGAGAGTCAAGAAACTAGCTAAAAAAGCTGATGTGCTTGTTGCAGCAGGTGATCTTACAGTCTTTGGAAATAATCTTGACCTTATTCTTATGGAACTAAACAAACTTGGTAAACCAGTTTTAGTTATTCCAGGCAACCATGAGTTTGAGGATGATATCAAAAAAGCTTCTTCTATGTTCACTAATATAATCTCCATTGACAAGAAACCATTTGTTATCTATGATACAGTCTTTATTGGTTATGGTGGTGGTGGGTTTTCAATGTCTGATAAGGGTTTTGAAAGGTATTCAAAGAAACTATTGAAAAAAATAAAAAAGCACAGTAAATCAGTTCTAGTGCTACATGGCCCTCCTTATGGGAACAAAACAGACCTAATCATGGAAGAACACTGCGGCAACAGGTCTTATTCAAATTTTATCAAGAAAGCACAGCCAACCTTAGTCATCTGTGGTCACCTACATGAATGTGCAGGTAAGATGGACACAATAAAGAAAACATTAGTTGTTAATCCGGGGCCTTATGGTAAGATATTGGAAATTTAGAACTCCATCTTCCTATCTTCTCTGTCTTCCTTCGCCAACAACACAACCCTACTCTCTTCTTTTTCATCAATTATTTTGTAATCAGTATTCTCTTCAATCTTCTTAGCAAACTCTATAATTTCATGATGACGTGGCATATTCTCAATATTCAATCTTTCCCTGCTGTATCCAACCCAAACATATGCCTTAGCTTCCACGTACATAGGATTAAACTTCTTTATCAATTCAGCATATTTCTCAGGCTTAATCATATTAACATCTTTAGCAAGAGTTAACCTGATTACATTCCTTTTAAATTTAGAAATCAAACTTAAACTTTCCATAATCTTTTCCCAACCGTCTTTAATCAAAGGTGTACACGCTTTAATGTAGGTCTCTTTATCAGGAGCAGGTACTGTAATGTAAAGCTGTGTAGGTTGATTGTCCACAAGTTTTTTCAAAATCCTCGGATTAGTCCCGTTAGTAACTAAAAAACTAGTCATACCTCTTTTATGTATCTCATTTATCAGTTCAGGCAATTTAGGATAAAAAGTAGGTTCTCCTGAAAGGCTAATAGCAAAATGCAATGGCTTCAAAGCTTCTTCATACCTTTTCTCATCTCTTTTTTCATTCCCTCCAAAACCATACATATATTTAATATGTGCTTTGATACATCCTTCAACAATATCTTCAGGTTCATCAATGGGTCCAACCCATTCTGGATTAGTAAACTCAATATCCCTCCAACACCATTGACATCTATGCGTACACACATGTAATGCAGGGGTCATCTGTATACAACGCCAGGTCTGTATTCCATAGAATGTGTTTTTGTAACAAACATCTTCACGCCTTACAGCTTTCTTTGTCCACATACATACTTTAATAGCACTATGATTACCTACAATCCTATATCCTTGCTTCTCCAGGTCCTTTTTCTTTTCCTCTGAAACCATATTGGTTTTTGGATAAAAAATAGCTTAATAAATGTTGTGTTTACGACGATAAAAAAATAGAAATAAAAATATTTATAAACCAGTGTGTTTCCTTTTCTTTCCTCATGATTCCAACAAAAGTATTTTTCACTAAAGGAGTAGGTAAGCATAAAGAGAAGTTGCATTCATTCGAGATGGCATTGAAAGCAGCAGGAGTTCAACACTGCAATCTAGTTTCTGTTTCAAGCATATTGCCTCCTGGATGTAAAATTATCTCAAGAAAACAAGGTGTTTCTGAACTTAATCCAGGGCAGATTACATTTGTGGTTATGGCACGAATGGAAACTAATGAACCAAACAGGCTGCTTGCAGCTTCAATAGGTGCAGCTATTCCAGCTGATCCAACCCAGTATGGCTATCTTAGTGAACACCACTCTTTTGGTGAAAAAGAAAGAATTGCTGGTGATTATGCAGAAGATCTTGCAGCTACTATGTTGGCTTCTACAATGGGTCTTGATATTGATCCGGATAAAAGTTATGATGAGCAGAGAGAACAATGGAAAATTCAAGGTAAGATTGTTAAAACAAGCAATATCACTCAATCAGCAGTTGCAGATAAAAATGGCCTTTGGACAACTGTTATTGCAGTAGCAGTATTTGTTATTGATGCTGGAAAAACCCAAGATATTACAGGACTAAGTGCACAGACAGAACAACTTGCAAGTAATCTAGAACAGCTTAATAAAAAGATTGAACTTATTGAAAAAAGTGCAGATTCAAGTAATCCACTTAACAATAACTCTACAGAACCATCTGCACAATAAACTATATAAATAAGCACAATTTCTAGTCTTTAATGAAAATTCCAGACAATTTTTGCGGACTTGAACCAGAGTTCTCAAACTATGGTAAGTCTAAAGTAATTATACTTCCAGTACCGTTTGATAAAACTCGTACTTGGATAGTTGGTAAGGATTGGAACAAGCTTGATACTAGTAAAGGGCCAAAAGCTATTATTATAGCTTCTAAGAATATGGAGTTATATGATATTGAACTTGATAAAACAATAGCAGACGTTGGTATTCATACACTGCCTGAACTGGATTGTTCAGGAAAGCCTTTAGATGTAATTGAGAGGATAAAAACAGAAACAGCTAAACATCTTGAAAAAAACAAATTTATTGTAATGTTAGGTGGGGAGCATTCAATAACTGCTGGTATTGTAAAATCATATAAGGAAAAGTATTCCGATCTCTCAGTTCTACAGATAGATGCACACTCTGATCTTAGAGAAAAATTCGACGAAGCAGGTAAAGAAAGTCATGCTTCACTTATGGCTCGTGTCCATGAAATGGGGGTACCATCAGTACAAGTAGGTATAAGAAGCATGAGTGAAGAAGAAGCAGAACTGGTTAAGAAAGAAAAACTAAACATTTTCTATGCTAAAGACATTGTTGGCAATGATAAATGGTTTGATAAAGCAATAAGCAAACTTTCAGATAATGTTTTTATTACTTTTGATCTAGATGCGTTTGACCCATCAATAATGTCAGCTACAGGCACACCTGTGCCAGGTGGTATTAAATGGTATCCTATATTACGTTTCCTTAAGAAAGTATTTGAAAAGAAGAACGTGGTTGGTTTTGATGTAGTTGAATTAGCTCCTAATGGAGATGTAAGCTGTGATTTCCTTGCAGCTAAGCTTGTATACAAAATGTTGGGGTATAAATTCAATGGAACCAAATGAATCTTATAAAAAACTAGTAGAAAGTAAGGAGTTTAAGGCTTGGCAAAAAAAACATCCTAAAGCCTATCTTTCATACTCGTTTATGATGCAAGATGAAGAGATACAAAAACCATGGCAGTTTGGTTTTTATGAAGAGAAAGAAGATAAAATCACGCCATTTAATCTTGAAAAGAACAAGGTTATAGTATGTACTGCTGAAGACATCTTTAAAAGAGAAGATGATAAAGTAAAAAAATTAGAGCTTAATAAAGCCAAAATTAATCTGGAGAAACTATTTGCAATACTTAAAAAAGCAAAAAAACAGAAATACCCTAACGAGCTGGAATCAAAAAAGATTTACATCTTACAGAACCTTAATAAGTTAGGTCTTGTTTGGAACGTTACCTATGTAACCTGTACCTTTAATACAATTAATTTTAAGATAAATGCAACCAATGGCAAGATTCTTGAAGATAAACTTGTTTCATTGTTTGATTTCAGGAAAAAAGAATAAAATGAGATTAAAAATAAAAAAACTTGTTGAAGATATTAAAACACCTGCTTATGCACATCCAGGCGACGCAGGTATGGACCTTTATTCTAATCTAGATTGCGTACTTAAACCAGGAGAACGTAAGCTTATACCAACTGGGATCAAGATAGCTCTTCCAGAAGGCTATGAAGCTCAAATCAGGCCTAAAAGCGGGCTTGCAATCAAGAAAGGGCTTTCTGTAGTTAACACGCCAGGTACTGTAGATTGCCACTATAGGGGCGAAGTTGGAGTAATAGCAATCAATCTTGGCCAAGAAGATATTGAGATAAAAAAAAATACAAAGATTGCACAGATGGTCATCAACAAAGTTGAGTACGCTGAAGTAGAGGTAGTCGATGAATTAAATGGCACTTCTCGAGGAGAAGGTGGCTTTGGTAGTACTGGATTACACTAGTTGTATTACAACAATTCTATTACACCATTTGTAAACTATATTTTTCATGTAAGAAATCTTTATTAATAAAAACATTCATAAAAATAATTATCTCAATCTTTTTAAAGGGGATTGAGGGTTTAGATAACTTTCAAAAAGGAGGTACCAGCTAAAAAGGAGGTGATCCAGCTGGATATTAGTTATAAGGAACAGCAAAGCTGTCACAAATTAACTAAATTCTTTCAAAGAGAAGAGGTAGTTACAGAGAAAAAATCTGAGGATGAATCAACTGATTCTGATTAACTCTTTCTGAGTAACCACAAACATAAACTTTATATACCTATTTATTCTCCTCCCAATAGGGGACGGTAAAATGAAGTTGTATAAGAAGGCAGAGGCAATAACAGCTACTGTAATTATTGTTTTAATTATTATTATCTTTCTAGGTTGGCTTGTTGATAGAGGCAGCAGAGAATGTAAAACTAATGCAGGTTGTGGAGAAGGCTCTTACTGCGGTTCAGATTTTCAATGCCACCAGATGCCTGTGATAGAAAAAACAGTCAATACCCATGTACACCAGTATACAAACGCAGGCCTGATTATTGGTTTAGCTATTGTTATCGCAGCCATTATATTGCGTTGGCCTAAACAAAAACCAAGAACTATGCAGCCAGAACAGTATTATGATTATTACAAAGGCTACTAAATCTCTTTTTTTATTTGTTCAAACACCTCTTCTTTTGTTTTAGAAGCATCTATAATCTTGATATTATCATCTAGTTTGTTTTTTAGATCAAGGAAATTCTGCCTTAGTGTTTTCATGAATTCAATCTTTTCAAACTTCTCAATAGCCCTAGCTTTGCTAATCCTTTCTAAAGAAACCTCTGGAGGTAAATCAAGGATTAAGGTTAGATCAGGTGTCCTAAATTCTATATTAGCTGCAATCAATTCTTCTACATCAATCCCTTGTGCATTCTGGTAAGCAATAGTTGAATAGTAATACCTGTCACAGATTACAATATTGCCTTGCTCTAACCACTTCTCAATCTCTTTAACATGTTCTTCCCGGTCCTTAACATAAAGCTCAAAACATTTCTGCGCATTAGCTTTAGGATCCTTTTCCTCTGCTAGAATCTTCCTAATTTGTTTTCCGTATTGACTATCAGTAGGCTCCCTCGTGACTATAACATCATGCCCTTTTTCTTTTAAGAAAACCTCTAACCTCTTGATCATCTCACCTTTACCAGAGCCATCTATACCTTCGAGTACAATGAATAATGGACTTTTTAGGATACTTTCTACTTTTTCATGCAGTTCTTCCAAATTACCTTTATTCATGATCTTCTTATCAGCCATCTCCATTGTTTTGTTTAATTGCAGATTAGAAGGGTTATTTGAATTCTCTTCATTTTCTTGTTTTAAGAAATCTTCAAAGGATTGATCTTCACCAATCCTGCCACGTTTCTTCATACGTTCGTACCGTGTTTTCTGTGGCGCATCAACTGCAATAAAAACAAAGCCCTTATTCTTTCTTAACTCCTCAACTTCAGCAGGATTCCTAATACTATCTACAATGCAATTGCCTTCAAGTTTCTTATTAACCAATCCTGCCCAATAACCTGCGCTGTGTTTTTGGCGCATCTCATTACCAAGATTACGTAGGTTTTCTCTAGTTAATTCCAAGCCTTTTTCTTTAGCTAACAACCTAATCTCATCTGATAGCGAGAAGTAACTAAAACCCTTCTTCTTCAAGTATTCAGCAACCTCGCCTTTGCCAGAGGCGTTTGTGCCTGTAAGCCCAATTATCATTTAGAAAGGGATATTGTGTGCTTATTTATAGTTTATGGTATATGCATATTAATCACCCCTGGGTTTGCTATTCTTTACTAGTTCTGGTGCTATAAGTTTTATAATACTGCTATCTGTATGCAAGTCATATGGATGCACTTCATAAGGTTTCTTAAGTCCAGTGTTTACTAGCTCAACTGCTTTTTCAGGGAGTTTTTGGTAGGAGACAAGGGTTACGTCTTTAGAAAGATTGACTCCCTTATGTTCCCAATTTAACAATATCTGATTCGTCCCAAGAAGGTTGCCTTTTTTTGGTGTAACATAAAATACAACAAGATCTGCTAAATATCTAACTGGAATACCTGACCCAACACCTGCACCTGCTGGTGCATTGAGAAGCGTATACTCTAAACCAGCTTTTTCTAAAGCTTTAACAATACCGGTTAAGACATTATGTGCGGGATTATAGTTTAATACCTTTTTCACATATGGATCACCTGTTTTTTCCCAATAATCAGAATCTGTTTTTCCAAAATGACCAACATTGCCAGCAGCAAAATACCGTAGATTATTTACTTGGGGAACAGGGGTGTCTATTGAAAAAAATAATCCATCTTCCAGAGATAAAATAGGGTTAAAGTGTGTACCAAAGCCTTGAACACCTTCAAACTCTGAAATAACATGAATTAATCCATCTCTTACTTTAATCCTATCTACTTTTAAGGCTTCTTCAAGTTCCTGTGTCAGTACTGGCGATTCAAAGTTTAAATCCAATACTGCCAACCTTTTACCTGTTTTTGCTATTGCTCTAGCAGCTGCAGCTGTGAAAGGCTCAACTGTTCCGTTGTATGTCCAAAATGTTATGGTTTTCATTTTATATTCCTCCCTGCTTATTGCCCAGACGGCTTATAGAATATTTTTATTTACTTAAACAGAAAAACAATGAGATGCGCTTACCGCATCATCATAGGCATAACTATAGAAAAAGAAAACAAATACGCATTTTTTGTTTTATTTAGTGATACCATAATGAATGGTGATTTAGCTACATATAAATAATTTCTTGAAAGAAATATTCGGATAGGAATATACTATAGTAAAATATATAAACAAACCCGCTAAACCATCATTGGGGGCAATTATGACACCAAAACGACGTATCTACACTTTAGATAATATTCCGCCTGAAGTCAAGGCTGTAGCTTTTGCTAAATGTAGCAGAAGTCCTGAGCCGTTTGATAAGATTGCTAATGAGCTGAATGAAGACAAGAGCCGTAAATTCCATGAGAAATGGATTGTTGGTTATGGGCATTCCAGTGTGGCTGAACACGCTGTACTTTCTATAGCTATAGAAAATGTTTCTATGCTTGCAACTAAAGTTATTGAAGATAATAGACTAGCTTCTTATACAGAGAAATCAACTAGGTATCAAGTCTTTGATAGGGACCATTATTTCAAGCCAAAAAAAATCATGAATTCCAAACATGCTAAATTATATGAAGAAACATCCAACTTTATCTTGGATACATACCAAAGGATATTCCCTATAATGCTTGCTTTTGTTAAAAAGAAATATCCAAGGAAAGAAGAGCCTGAGAAACTATATGAAATCAAGATGAAGAATAAGGCTTTGGATAATATCCGTTACTTACTGCCTGTCTCTGTGCTTACAAACCTTGGTATGACAATCAATGCACGTAACCTGGAACACGGAATAATCAAGCTTCTAACCCACCCTTTAGAAGAGATGCATGAGATAGGTGAAGATATCAAGACAGCTGCTTTGAATGTTACTCCAACCCTAATCAAGTATACTAAGTACAATGAATATTTAGGCGAAACTGAGAAAGCAATGGAAGAGGAAGCTATCAAAGATACTCCAAACAATGAACAAGGAGCAATTCTAGTAGAATTTGACCAGGATGCAGATAATAAACTAGTTACTGCTTTACTTTACAGATTTTCTCAATTGTCTTACAAACAAATAAAAGAAAAAGTAAAATCAATGAACAAAGAAGAAAAAGAAAAAATAGTAGATGAAGCATTACAGCGCTTAGGCAAATTCGACAGGCCATTAAGAGAGTTAGAGCATGTCTACTATACATTTGATATTCTTATGGATTATGGTGCATTCAGAGACGTACAAAGGCACAGAATGTGCACACAGACTAATCAAGAGTTTACTACCATAAATAGTTATGATATTCCTGTAGAGATAGAAGAAGCAGGGCTTAAACAAGATTACGAAGAATGCATGCAAAAAGCTGAAGCTGCTTACAATGAGATGAAAAAAGACTTACCTAAAGAAGCAGCCTATATAATCCCAATGGCGTACAGGAAACGAACCTTGTTCACATGGAACTTAAGAGAACTATTCCATTTCATCAAACTAAGAAGTGGTATAACAGGCCATGAATCATACAGAAAGATAGCATGGCAGTGCTACGATGAAATCAAGAAAGTACATCCTTTGCTTGCAAAATATATTGAGGTGTGCAAAGATGAATAATTTAGAACAAGAAATCGAGCTCATAAAACAGAGAAACAAAAAAGTAGAAGCAGACAAAGCATGGGAAACTTCCTGGACAAGAAGAATCATTGTGTTTGCTCTAACCTATATTGTGATTGTGATCTTCTTTATCTTTGCAGAATTACCTAAACCTTTTATCAATTCCTTAGTGCCGGCATTGGCGTTTGTACTTTCTACTTTGACATTGCCATTGTTTAAGAAGTTCTGGTTGAGGTTTGTTAAATAGTTTCAACAATCTTAGCAACAACTTCTTCATTGCCTATTGTCATTATATGCACACCAGCACAGAGTTTTTTTAATTCAGAAATAATCTTAGCAACTTGCTCAATACCTGTTTCTTTTTGATTTTTGCTTTCCTCAAGCTCTTTAATCAATGATTCAGGTACATTAACACCAGGCACGTTCTTGTTCATGTAACGTGCCATCTTAGCTGATTTCAATGGCAAAATGCCTGCAAGTATCTTTGCTTTTGTTCCTTTAAAGAAATCCTTGAAAACATCTACATCATAGACAATCTGGGTTTGGAAGAATTGAGCACCTGCTTCAATCTTCTTTAAGAACTTATTGTGTTGTTCTTCTTTAGCATCTGTGCTTGGGTTAACAGCTGCACCCATAAAAAAATCAGTTTTACCTTCAAGCTTATTACCAACAGAATCTACCCCTTTATTCAATCCAGAGATTATCTTCAACAATTGTACAGAATCAATATCAAAAACAGGCTTAGCTTCAGGATGATCACCAAAACTAGGGTGGTCACCAGTTAGGGCAAGTACATTCTTCATACCTAAAGCATATGCTCCTAGTAGGTCAGATTGTAAAGCTAGCCTATTTCTATCTCTGCAAGTAACCTGCAGCACAGGCTCAAAACCTTTATCCAAAATCAGTTTACATAAACCCCAAGAACTTAACCTCATTATAGATGTCTGGTTATCAGTTACATTTATTGCATCTACTCCAGAAAAATACTTTAAACTATCTAAAGCTTTACTAACATCTGTGCCTTTAGGCGGGCCTAGTTCAGCTGTGATTACAAATTTACCTTTTTCTAATTTTTCTTTAAAGTTCATTTTTGTCTTCTGTCTACCTTACGCGGTTTTAAACTAAGTTTATAATCCTTCATATCCCAGATTACCTTAATATTGTCCAACTTACCTGCTTTTTTTAACCTATCAAAGATCAAAGCCCAAGCACAATCCTTTTCAGGGTCAACTTCGCATTTACCTTCACTAGAACCACCGCAAGGACCGTTAAGCAGTCCTTTAGAACATCTTGTTACAGGGCAGATTCCCATAGTCTTCTCTAAAACACAATCACCGCACATTGAACATCTTTCTTCAAATACACCTAGCCTTTTAGCTACACCTAAGAACAAAGCATTAAGTGCAGGTATTGTAGGAATAGAAATCAGTTCATTTATTGCAGATACTCCGCCGCCACAAGACATTACTAATATAGCGCTTATATTATCAATAATATCTTTTATCTTGTTTAATTCAAGCCTGACAAGCCTTTCATCGCAAGGAGCTTCAATAACACTTGTATAAAGAACCTTTTTACCTATTTTCTCTAACTTTTTTTTCATATCTGCAACCTGGTCATCACCACCTGTTGCACAACTTGTACAGCACCTACCGCAACCAAAGATAACTATATTCTTATAATCCTTAAGCTCGTTTTTGATTTCATCAAAAGGCTTTTGTTCAGTTATGATCAATTATCTCACCTAACTTCTTAACAGCGCTTATTGCATCCTTTGCATAAAAAGCACCAATACCCTTAGCATAATCCTCTGTGATTACAGCACCACCAATCAAAACAGGTATTTTAATCTTTTCAATATCAAGCTTTTTTATAACCTCTTTCATGTATGGTGCAGTGGTTGTCATTAAAGCACTTAAACAAACTATATCAATCTTGTGTTTTTTCACAGCTTCAATTATTGCTTCAGTGGAAACATCCTTGCCTAGGTCTACAACCTGATAGTTATTGCTTTCAATCAAAGCAATCACAATGTTCTTACCAATATCATGTACATCATCCTTTACAGTTGCAAACAGCACTTTTGCTTTATGCTTTTGCCCTGTTTTCTTGAATTCCTCTTTTAATCTAGAGAAAGCTTTTTTCATAGTGGAAGCAGAAAGTAAAACGTTGGGTAAGAAATACTCTTTACATTTAAACTTATCACCTACTTCACTTAAAGCAGAAACCAAGATCTCATTGATCTGTAAAGCCTTCATGCTTGCAAGTGCTTTGTCAACTATTGCAGCAATCCCATCTTCATCTCCATAAAGAATTGCATTATACAACTGTTTCTCAAGAGGTAATTTTGAATAATCTTTTTTTTCAATCTTGACCTTAGCAAAATCCTGAATATCTGTCTTCTTTTGTTTAGTCTTATCCAAAGGGTTAAGTATAGCTAGGTTAAGCCCAGCTTTAGAAGCTTTTGTATAGAATTTTGAGTTGATCAAGCTTCTGTTAGGCAGACCATGGGAAATATTACTTACACCTAGTATTGTTTTATACCCCATTGCTTTTATTTCTTTTACACAATCCAGTAGGATCTTTTCATTCTCAGGATTAGTTGCAATAGTCATAGTAAGACAATCTATGTAAATATCATTCTTATCAATCCCTATCTCAAGTGCTCTTTTAATTATCTTCTTAGCAATCTTAAGCCTTTTTTCTTTTGTCTTAGGTATGCCTTCTTTATCTAAGGTTAACCCTATAATGGCTGCACCATATTTCTTTGCTAAAGCAAGGACTGTGTTTAGGCTATCTTCTTTACCATTGACAGAATTAATCAATGCCTTACCATCAGATAATTTTAATGATTCTTCTAAAGCTTTAACATCTGATGTGTCTATAACAATAGGTACATTAACAGTGCTTTGCACTAAAGAAACAGCTTTTTTTAACATCTCAGTTTCATTAATGCCAGCTACACCTACATTTATGTCTAATAATTCAGCACCTTCTTTTACTTGCTGTAATGCTTCTGTTCTTATTAAAGCAGTTTTGCCTTGCTTAATCTCTTCCCTGAACTCTTTTCTACCTGTAGGATTGATTCTTTCTCCTACAATAAGTGTTTCTTTGTCAATCTCAAGGGTTTTAGTCCTGCTGCATAAGTAGGATGTTTCTTTTACTTTGCGTTTCTTTGTTTTTTTGCCTTTAACCTTATCAGCTATTGCTTTGATATGTTCCTTATTACTACCGCAGCAACCGCCAATTATATTTACACCTAGTTTCCAGAACTTCTTTGCATACTTTGCCATTTCTTTGGGAGTAGCAGGGAAAACTGTTTTACCATCTATCATCTGAGGTAATCCTGCGTTAGGCCATATTGATAAAGGTTTTTTTGTCAACTTAGCCATTACCTTTACATTCTTGTACATACCTTTAGGCCCTGCACTGCAATTAGTACCAATAATATCTACACCTAAAGCCTCTGCAACAGCTACAAATGTTTTTATGTCTGTGAGTATACAGCCTTCTTTTTAGAATAATGGATTT
>CAZJZJ010000002.1:56680-61237 GCA_964550525.1 uncultured Methanosarcinales archaeon | reverse complement strand
TGTTGATGATTAGATGATTGAGAGCCCATCCATAATATGATAAGCTGTAAACGCAATAGCACAAATTTGATAGTTAACTACCACTCCAGCGTATGCTATTTGACCTGCGGTTTTGTGAGGTGACTTTTTTTCTTGTTGGCCAGTCCTATACATCAATGTTCCTACACCGGTAAAAGGTATAAAGTCTAGGGTGTGATTTAATACTCTTACTAGTTTTGAATTGTTTTCTCTTCTATCGCTCATAATTTCTTAACTGTTCTAATCATATTTATTTTTTTCTATATTTAAGGATTATAAACGCCACGACTGGGATTTGAACCCAGATATCCCGAAGGAAACAGGATTAGCAATCCTGCGCAGTACCAGATTGTGCCATCGCGACCTATTCACAGAGATTAATTGGCTTATTTTTAAAGATTTCTATTTATACTGCCCAAAAGATTTATAAAGCCCCATTAATTCCTTTTCTTACGCACAGCGAGGTAGGGCAGTCAGGAGTGCCCGTCGGGCTCATAAGATTATATCTGAGGTACCCGGAGGCCAGAGGTTCAAATCCTCTCCTCGCTATTTCTTTCTAAAAACCCATACCTTTAAATATAAGCAAAAGTATAAGCAAGGTATGAAAAAAGCGGTGTTTTTACTATTAATCTTGTTTGTAATTCCTTCTGTTCTAGCTTTAGAAGATTGGTTTAATAATGCACAGCGGCTTGAGATGGACATATTGATTTCTTCTAGTTTGAATATAGTAGAGAAAACTACAGATGCTTATGTAAATTATGTCACAGCTAACTTAAGTTTTTTCCCAAGAGATAATTGGCGCCAGCAAGTAGATGAGATTAGCTATACACCACAACCTACAATTACTGATGAAGTTATGCAGTTTAGATGGGAGAAACCTGAAGAAAGAACCCTAGACTTTGAAGTAAGCGCAGTTGTAAATACAAAAAAGCAGTTTAATGAAGTGAATGCAAAAGTAGATTTTCCACTTAAAAACATCCCTGAGAAAATAAAGGTATACACTCTTCCATCTGAAAACATAGACTCTAATAACGAAGAGATAATCAAGATTGCATCTGATCTTGCAACAGGCGAGAATGATCTTTATTTAGTTGTATCTAAGATAGCTAATTGGGTGAAAAGCAATGTTAAGTATGATTTAAACACATTAACAGAACAAGCATCACAAAAAGCATCATGGGTGTTAAAAGAAAGATACGGTGTATGTGACGAAATCACCACCTTATTTTCTGCTATGTTAAGGGCGATTGGAATCCCAGTCAAGTATATTGGTGGTGTTGCTTACACTAACTGGAGAAACCTAGATGATTGGGGACCTCATGCATGGTCTGAAGTATATTTCCCTGGCGAAGGCTGGGTTGCTTTTGATATCACCTATGGCCAGTTTGGGTATATTGATGCTACACACATTGCATTGAAAGAAAGCATAGATTCTAGTGAAGCGTCCACTAGGTATGAATGGTCTGGCAGAGAGTTTGATGTCCAGACCAATAAGCTTGAGATAAGAACCAATTTAAAAAAAGTAATTAAGATGATTAAACCTCCAATATCCATAGAAGCAAACATATTGAAGAAACAGGTTAAGCCTGGCTCTTATAATCTTGTTGAAGCAAATATTCAAAACCTAAAACCGCATTATGTGATGACTGAACTTGATATTTCAAGGAACGACTTTATAGATACTGTAGGTTTTGAGAAAAAGATAATTGTATTAAAGCCAAATGAGAATAAAAAAGTGTTCTGGACTATAAAAATTAGTGATGAATTAAAGGAAGGATATATTTATACTTTACCGATAATAATCTATTCACAAAGAAACATCTCTGGGGATTCAGAGTTTACATCTACTAGCACTGATCCTAAGTTTAGTTTTGAAGAGATAAAAGCAGCCTTAGACCAAATGAAAGAGGAAGAAGAAAAGGTATATTCTAGAAATATTGAGATTAAATGCGAGTCAGATAAAAAGGATTTTTACTCGTATGAAAGGACAACTATTGAATGCAAGATTAAGAATACAGGCAACATCTTTTTGGAGGGCCTTGAAGTATGTTTTAGTAAATCTTGTGAAAAAGAGGATTTAGGAATAAGCCAGCAGAAAAAGTTTGAGTTCCTATACAAAACAGATAAGCTAGGCAAGAAAGAATTAACAGTTACAGCCAAGAATAAGGATGTATCCAAAGCAGATAGTTTTGAAGTAAATGTACTTGATGAACCTAAGATAATTATCAATGATTTTGAGTATCCTGCTGAGATTGAGTTTGATAATGATTACAAGATTGTTTTCTTACTTAAAAAAGAATCGTTATCACAACCACATAAAGTAACCGTAACTCTTGAAAAAGATGATATGAAACAATCCTGGGAATTCGACAAGCTTGAAGCAAACAAGAGGATGATAATTGATCTTAACAGTAAAGAGCTTGATGAAGACAGCAATATGTTCAAGATTAAAGTAGATTACGAAGATAAAAACGGCAAAAGGTTCTCTGCTGAAGAACAGTTTGATGTTAAGCTGATTAACGTAACTTTCGGCCAGAAAATAAAGATATGGCTAAATAAAGTAAACAGGAAGATTACATCGTGGTTTGAGTAGGATAAGATTTATAAAGTTTAAGCAAGATTGTCTAAGATGTAGAAGGGAAATACATGGCAAAAAAGATTATTAATCTACCTAACATTTTAACTGTAATACGAATTATTCTTGCTGTTATAGTGATCTATGCTCTTCTACAACCTTCATTTTTTATGAGAATGGTGGCTTTTGTTGTTTTTACAATAGCTGCATTAACTGACTTATATGATGGTATGCTTGCCAGGAGATATAACATAATTACAGATTTTGGTAAGATAGCTGATCCTATTGCTGACAAGTTACTTAATCTTGGTACATTCGTTACTTTATCAGTACTTGGTATTTTTTCTTTTTGGTGGCTTGTTCCAATAATACTAAGAGAGATTATTGTGACTGCCTTTAGATTTAAGCTGATGTCTAAGGGCAAGGTTGTTGCTGCAGCAAAATCAGGTAAAATCAAAACCTTTATCCAGATCGTAGCGCTTTTTGTAATATTCTTGAATCTGTTATACAGCGATTATTATTTAATGTTTTTTGGTTTTGCTAATGCTGGTTTGAATATGGGTTTGGAAATAGCTATGTACCTATTTCTAACAATTACTCTAGCTCTCACATTATACTCCGGATACAAGGTTTGGGTTAAGAATAAAGAACCTTTGTAGGAAAAAACTTTTAAATACTATTAATAATACCGTTGGTTAAAATGGTTTATCCAATAGGAAGGTTGTTCAGGCCGGTTGTCACTTTTCCAGTCAAGGATGTAGAAGGCATAGAGAATCTGCCTAAAGAGGGGGCTTTTGTTGTTGCTTCTAATCATACTAGCTTTATTGATCCACTGATACTAGCATGCATTATATCTAAACATCTGAAGAAACAGAAGATATACTTTGTATCAGCAATGTTTCTGTTTTTTGATTTGCTTGTAAATTTAATATTGGGTGAATTTGGTGGGAGCATAAGGCTAAAGAAGAAAGTCCATGGCGGTTTCTTAAAATCTTCACTTAAAAGATTAAAAAAAGGCAACATTATTGCAATGTTTCCTGAAGGAGTGCCAAACAAGAAACCTGATTTAAGAAAAGGTAAGACAGGGGTTGCAAGAGTAGTGTTGAATGGTAGAGTTCCAGTAATCCCTATTGGTATCCAAGGAACAATAAATATATGGTCCCGTATAAAATGGATCCCTAGGCCAAGGAAAAGAGTAATCATTAAAATAGGAAAACCACTTTTCTTTAATCAGTATTATGGGAAAGAGAATGATTATTCTGCTCTTAAAAAAGTTACTACAGTTATTATGAAGAATATTGCTTCACTTACAGATCAGGACTATAATTTTTAGTTTTTGTTCTCATTAAAAAAATCAAGAACTTCTTTAAACACAAACTCTTTATCATTATCTACACTTATGATATGTGCACTGTTTTCAAGCCAAACTAGTTTTTTTTGTTCTGAACCAATCTGATCATTGATTAATTGCGCACTATCTGGCTTAATTGTATGGTCTTTTTTTGAATGTACAATAAGACAAGGAGTTTTTATCTTTGGTAGCTCTTTTTTTACGATTTCTATAAATTCAATGCTTTCTGCCAATGCTTTTAAAGAAGCTTTATCATAAGCAACCCTTTTCTGGACTTCTTCTTCATTGTAGATGTCACAGGTTGCAACTTCCCTATGAGGGTAATGTTTTTTGTAATTCTTTTTTTTGTAAGGTACAATGAATTTTAGGATTGAAGAGTATTTAACTAAGGGATTAGAGTAATAGATTGCTGGCGCAAGCAACACCAATGCTTTTACTTTTCTGTACGCAGCTAGATGTAGCCCAAGGGTGGCGCCCATTGAAATGCCTATAACAAAGAGATCATGGCCGTGAAGAGAATTATAAGCTTCCTCTACTTTACTATACCAATCCTGCCAAGTTGTTTGTGCAAGTTTTTTGAAGGTTGTGTTGTGGCCAGGAAGCAGAGGCGCGT
>CAZJZJ010000002.1:15564-56663 GCA_964550525.1 uncultured Methanosarcinales archaeon | reverse complement strand
GCAAGATCCTCTATCTCCTGACTTGAGCTTGTAAGCCCATGTATAAGAAGACAGGCTGTTTTTCCTCTTTTTATAAAGATTGAATTGCCTTTTTTAGTCATTTTTATTTTATACTAAGCTTCAACATGATCCAATAAATCTTTTATCGCAGTTTGCATATCCTTGTTTTCATACAGAAGTTTGTAGACTTGTTTTGTAAGCGGGAGATCAATCTTGTTTGCAACACTATAATCATAAACAGATTTAGCTGTTTTTACTCCTTCTGCAACCATGCCGTGCATTTTTTCTTTTATCTGTTCAGAACTAAGGCCTTTTGCAAGGTGCTCGCCTACAAACCTGTTTCTACTGTGTTTAGAAGTACAAGTTGCAATAAGATCACCTACGCCAGCTAATCCAAGTAAAGTTCTAGGTTTTGCCCCCATTACTTTACCTATCCTAGCCATCTCTGCTAAGCCGAGTGTAATAATACTTGCAGTACTATTATCACCTAATCCAAGACCAGCACATACACCTGTAGCTATAGCTGTGATGTTTTTAACAGCTCCACCAATCTCTACTCCAATAATATCATCCAGAGGATAAACCTTAAAATAGTTTGTAGTTAATAATTGTTGCACTTCAGGAAGAACCTCTTTATTTTTTGATGCAATCACTGTAGCTGTAGGAATCTTCCTGCTAACTTCTTCTGCATGATTAGGGCCAGACAAAGCAACTATGTTTGTTCCATCTGGAAGTTCTTCCTCTAAAATCTCTGACATTCTCTTAAAAGTATCATGTTCAAGTCCTTTAGAAAGACTGACTACAATTGCACCAGGTTTAACCAGACTTGAATACTGTTTTGCCATTGCCCTTACAAAACTTGAAGGAACTGCTGAGATAATGTAATCTGCATCTGAAACTACTTCTTGCAAAGAGTTGCTCGCAACAACTGTCTCAGGGATCTTCTTTCCTTTAAGGAATAAGGTATTTTCATGTTGGGAATTGATTGCTTCCACAAGTTCAGGTTCACGTACCCATAAGTTAACTTTAAAACCTTTTTCTCCAAGCAAGCAAGCCATTGTTGTACCCCATCCCCCTGCACCGATTATACTAATCTTTTTGTCCATTAAAATCACCTAAAAATTATATTCTTGTCCAGCTAACCTAGCTATCTCTTTCATTATAAGGTCTGTAACCTTACGATAAGTTCCTTTATCTTCCTTACCATAAAAACTTTCAAAATACATTAGTTTACCAATATGCATCTCTGCCCTTTTATGTTTGGGTATACGCTTTCCTTTAGGGAGTATATCAAAAGCTCCTCTTACACCAACTGGAAGTACAGGTACTCTTGCTGCTAAAGCAAGCCTAGCAACACCAGTCTTAGCTCTTTGCATCTTACCAGTAAGTGTTCTTGTTCCTTCTGGATACATCCCTATAACCTTGCCTTTGTTAAGTGCATGCACAGCCCATTTAAGAGCATCTTTACCACCAGCCTGCCTGTCAATAGGTATAGCACCTACGTGCTGATGCCATTTACGTTCAAAATATTTCTTGAAATGCTCTTTCTTTGCAAGGTAATGAATTTTTTTATTCAAGTAATGTATAAGTGTGCTTTGTATAATGAAATGATCCAAGTAACTTTGATGGTTTGCAGCTACAATAAATACCTTGTTTTTAGGCACATTCTCTAAACCTACAACTTTCTTTAACCAAATCTTTAATATTGGCCGCACAATCCTCTTGAGTATTGGGTATACCATTTTCTTCACTTAATTGTACTCGTATTTTTGATTGGATAATACTGCTATCTCTTTCATTATAATGGTTGTGATTTTTCTAAAAGTTTTTTTATCTTCTTTACCATAGTATCTCTTGAAGTTTAAAGGCTTTCCTATATTTAGCTTTACTTTTTTTCCAATCTTTGGCATTAGTTGACCTTTTGGCCAGATTGAATACGCTCCAACAACTCCTATTGGAATTATAGGCACCTTAGTCCATAAAGCTAGCCTTGCTGCACCTGTTTTTCCGCGCTGCAGTTTACCTGTTCTGCTCCTGGTTCCTTCAGGAAACATACCTATGACTTTACCTTTTTCCAATGCACTTATTGCATGTTTTAAAGCTTGTTTACCGCCAGCCTGCCTGTCAATAGGGATTGTACAAGATACATTATGAAATGTTCTAGAAAACCACTTTTTAAATAATTCTTTTTTACCAAGGTAATGTACATGAAGATTAAATCTCAGGAAGAATGTAGGTATGACTGCAGTATCCAACGCACTGGTATGGTTGGCTACAACAATGTATGGGCCTTTTTTAGGTACATTATTTAATCCTTTGATTTTACCTATGAAAACATACTTAATAAATCTTACAAGTATAGAATAAACAAAAAAATACATCATAGAGTATGCTAGTCCCATTGTTCTTACTTCTTTTCTTTCTTTAGGTTCTCTGTGAGCACAGGTATGATTTCATGTAAATCTCCGACGATACAAAAGTTGGCTATCTTAAATATCATTGCTTCAGGGTCTTTATTTATTGCTACAATTATGTCAGAGTTCTGCATACCTGCTCTGTGTTGGATTGCTCCGCTGATACCGCAAGCAAAGTAGATTTTTGGCCTAACTGTTTTACCTGTCTGGCCAACCTGGTGGTCTTTTTCAATCCAACCTGCATCTACAGCGCCTCTTGAAGCTCCAACTTCTGCACCTAGAGCTTCTGCAAAATCCTTGATTACTTTGAATTTATCTTTATTGCCTACGCCTCTGCCACCACTTACAATAATCTCTGCTTCTTCAAGGTTTACTTTTGCTTTCATCTCTTTGACTACTTTTTTCACTTGTGTAACCAGGTCTTCTTGAGTTATGTCTGCATTTAGTTTAACAACCTCGCCTTTTCTACTCTCATCCTTTGCAATAGGCTTCATTACACCAGGACGTACTGTTGACATCTGTGGCCGGTGTGTTTTACATAGGATAGTTGCCATCAAGTTACCGCCGAATGCTGGCCTTGTCTGGTATAATAGACTGTCATCACCAATATCAAGGCCTGTACAATCTGCTGTCAGACCTGTATTGATACGTTGAGCGATTCTTGGTGCAAGATCCCTTCCAATATGTGTCGCACCAAAAAGAACTATGTCAGGGTGTTCTTTTTTTATGACATCAACCATTACCTTGGTGTAAGGCAGTGTAGTGTATTGTTTTAGATTTGCTTCTTCAACAAGATACACCTTATCAGCACCAAAAGCTATAAGCTCTTTACTCATGTTATTGTCTTTTTCACAAAGCAATACTGCGCAAAGCTGTGTGTTAAGCTTCTTTGCAAGATCTTTACCTTTACCTAATAACTCGTGTACAACCTTAGCAACCTTTGCTTCACGCTGCTCAGCAAACACAAAAACAGGTTTGCCTTTAACTGTTTTCTTCTCTTCTTTAGTTTCTTCAGTTTTTGCTGCGCCTTCTTTGATTATTGCTTTTTTAGGGCAATGAGGTATACAAAGCCCGCAATTGTTACAATTAGATTGGATAATTGCTTTTGCACCTACCATCTTGATTGCATTATAAGGACAATGAGGTATACATAATCTACATCCAATGCATTTGTCTGGGTTTATTGTCACTACCATTTTTTTCACCTCACTCCAAGTTTCTTAGACAGCATTGATGCTATCTCCTGCGGTGTGCCTTTGATGAATTCGCCCTTACCTCTTGGCTCAGGTGTGAATGATTTATGTACATTTGTTGGTGAACCATCTAAGCCAATAGTTTTCATATCAACTTCTATGTCATTAGCTGTCATAACTTTGTATTTCTTTTCTTCGAAAGCAAGTTCTATTTCGCTCAAAGTAGGATACCTTGGTTTATTCAAGTCATGGTTACATGTAACTAAAGCTGGTAGCTCTGTCTCAACAATCTCATAACCATCTTCCATTGAACGTTTTACTGTGATTTTTTTTCCATCAGTTTTTATTTCCTGCGCATAAGTAACCTGGTTTACACCAAGTGCTTCTGCTAACTGAGGTCCGACTTGTGCAGTATCTCCATCTATTGCTTGTCTGCCGCACAAGATTAAATCATAACCACCTATTTTCTTGATTGCAGCTGATAAAGTGTTAGCAGTTGCCCATGTATCTGCGCCTGCAAATGCTCTATCTGATAAAAGAATTGCTTCATCACATCCCATTGAAAGAGCTTCTCTTAAAGCAGCTTCTGCTTGTGGAGGACCCATTGTAAGCACAGTTACTTTTGCTTTGTTTGTTTCTTTAAGCTGGACTGCAGCTTCGATTGCGTTTTTGTCTTCAGGATTAATGATTGAAGGGACTCCTTCTCTTTTCAATGTACCTGTTTTAGGGTCAATCTTTATCTCAGTTGTGTCAGGGACTTGTTTTATACATACGATTATGTTCATTTCAATCACCCCCTCCACCTTTTAATCAAGTTTGTTGCTATAACCAGGCGTTGTATTTCGCTTGTACCTTCATAGATCTCTGTGATCTTTGCATCTCTGTAGAATCTTTCAAGCGGGTAATCTTTTATGAAACCATAACCGCCATGGATCTGTAGAGATATACGTGCGCACTCCATACCAACTTCGCTTCCATATAGTTTAGCCATTGCTGCTTCTGTTGTGTAAGGCAATTTCTTATCTTTCATATCAGCAGCTTTATAGCAAAGTAATCTTGCTGCACTAATTTTTGTTGCCATATCAGCTATCATAAACTGCAATGCCTGGAATTTACCAATCTTTCTGCCGAATTGTTCTCTTTGATTGACATATTTGATTGCTTCATTGAAAGCTGCCTGAGCAATCCCTAAACCTTGAGAACCAATACCAATCCTGCCTGAATCAAAAGTCTGCATTGCTATCATGAAACCTGTACCTTCACTGCCTATTAGGTTTTCTTTAGGCACTCTCATGTCTTCAAAAATGATTTCACAGGTGTTAGAACCTCTTAAACCAAGTTTGTCTTCTTTTGTACCAACTTTAAAACCTTTAGCTTTCTTAGTCTCAACTGCGAATAATGAAATCCCTTTATAGCCAAGGCTTTTGTCTGTCATTGCAACTACAATTATCAAATCTGCAACTCCGCCGTTTGTGATGAAGATCTTTGAACCATTGATGATGTAGTCATCTCCATCTCTTACAGCTACTGTTTGTTGGTTAGCTGCATCACTTCCTGCGTTTGGTTCTGTTAATGCGAATGCACCTAGGTATTCGCCACTAGCAAGTTTTGGTAAGAATCTTTTTTTCTGTTCTTCAGTACCATAGTTTACAATAGGGAAACAGCATAAAGATGCATGAGCTCCCATAGTAACAGCTGTTGAAGAACATCCTCTTGATAATTCTTCCATGATTATTGTCTGTGATACAGAATCAAGTTCTGCACCACCGTATTTCTTAGGGATAGTCATACCCATTATGCCAAGCTTTGAAAGGATTTTTATTTCTCTTTCTGGAAACCTTGGCTCATGGTCTATCTCCTTTGCATACGGTATTATTTCATTATCAACTACATCAGTGATCATCTTCTTGATCATCTGTTGTTTTGGTGTAAAATCAAAGTTCATTTTTTCCGTACCTCCGATGTTTTGTTTTTTAATTATTATTCTGCTGCTGTTTGAGCAGGTTTTTTAGTTTCAATAGTTACTAATTCTATAGGATACATATATCCTTTGTGCATGTGATAATCAGCTCTCAATGTTTTGATATCTGGACCTTCATAAGGTTTACATTCAACTGTACCAATCTTTCCTTCAACAAGGGAGTGATTTCTGATTGCTTCTTCAAGATACTTTAGAACACTTGGTTTAGTTCTGAGAATAAATTCAACTGTGCCTTGCGTTCCATCATTACGATTAGATACTGCTCCAACTCTAATCCCAAATCCTTTGGCGGTCTCAACCACAACATATCTACAACTTGTGTTATGAATCCCAGATTTCCCATCTAGTGGATAAAGTATCATTTTATAATCTTGTTCTTCCTCATTTTCTGTTTCTTTAATCAACTGAAGAGTTCGTTGATATTCTTCTTTTCTAGAATTAAAAATAGCGACATCAACAGGTACACCTTTACTGATTAAATCCAATGCTCGTGGAAAATATTGGTTATCTTTAAAGCTATAAGTAGCCATTTCCAGTACATCAGGTATGGCTTCACTATCCAATTTAGATACGAGTGTTATTAATTCTTCAAATTGACATAGTATTGTTCCCTCTGGCACAGAAACAGTATTGAATCCCATAGTGGTTGTAAGGAATAAGATCTTTTCTAAAACGTCTAATTCTTTCTCAGGATTTAAACCTAATCCTTTTACAATATTTTCCAATTTTGATTTATCTATTTGAGCCATATTATTATACCTTCCTCAAAATATGAGTAGCAATCGTGCTGCCTGCTCCGCCGATGTTTTGTGCTAGTGCGATCTTAGCATCTTTGACTTGTCTTTCTTCACATTGACCTCTTAATTGTCTGGTTAATTCGTAGATCTGTGCAAGGCCTGTAACTGCTACAGGATGTCCTTTTGCTTTTAGTCCACCGCTTGGATTGACAGGCAATTCTCCTCCAATTAATGGTTTACCGCTACGAATGAATTGAGCTCCTTCACCTTTCTTGCAAAAACCTAGATCTTCATAAGCGATTAATTCTACGATTGTAAATGCGTCATGCACTTCAGCTACATCTATTTCCTTAGGAGTAACTCCAGCTTGTTTATAGGCTTCCCTTGAAGACAAGATAGTTGCATCCCACGTTGAGGTGTTTTCTCTTTCAAAACAAATAGGCAAGTAATCACAACATAAACCTGCTCCAGTTACCTGTACATCTGTTTTCTTATTTGTAAGTACAATTGCAGCTCCTCCATCTACACTTACACTGCAATCCATTAATCTTAAAGGAGAACAAACTACATGTGATTTCTTAATATCATCTAATGTAACGGTTTTGTTAAAGAATCTTGCTTTAGGATTAAGTGCAGCGTTTAAGTGGTTCTTGTAAGCTATCAGAGCAAGGTCATCTGTTGTAGTACCGTATTTCAGCATATGCTCTTGCGCAGCTAATGCGTTCTGTGCAGGGAAAACTACTCCTTCAGGTTGCTCCCATTTACTTTCTGCACCCATTAAAAATTCGTCTGTTGTAGTAGAGGATGAGTTTGTCATTAGTTTTTCTCCACCAACTACAAGTACGTTTTCATGCCCTGACCTTAATGCAGTCCAAAAAGTAGTACCACCGCTTGCACAAGCACCAAGCACTTTTACAGTAGGTTTTCTAAATCTAAACATACTTGAGAGTAAAGAACCAAAATGACGTTGACGTTCACCATTTGTTGAATACTCAAGATTAGTACAATAGATAGCATCAATCTGATCCATAGTCATATTTGCGTCTTCTAAAGCTTCACAAGCTGCTTCATAAGCTAACTCATGGCTTGCTTTATTACTAGCTCCAAACTTTGTCATACCAACGCCTTTGATATACATTATTTTACCTCTTGCATTCCACGCATTATTGCTTTTTCATTGATTTCAAAGAATGCTTTTTTTGATTCTGTTAACACTTCTTTCATAGCTTTGATTACTGTTTCAGGTTTGAACATGTTTGTTTTTTTCATTAAAGCTCCTAATGCAACCATGTTTGCAACCATAGGATTTCCAAGTTCATTAGCAATATCTGTTGCTTTGATCTCGATTACATTAAGGTCTTTTCTTTCAACTTTTCTGTCAACCAATGAGGTGTTAATGATCAATAATGAATCTTTTTCCATCAAAGGTTCGAATTTATCTAAAGAAGGACGATTCATGATGATTGCAATGTTTGGATTGGTTACAATTGGTGAAGCTATTTCTTCATCTGAAACAATTGTTATTGAGTGTGCAGTACCACCTCGCATCTCTGCACCATAACTAACCATAAAGGTTGTGTGTTTGCCTTCTTCAAACGCAGCAAATGCTATAACATTACCTACCATAACCACTCCTTGTCCTCCGAATCCTGATGCAATTATTTTTGATTTCATTTTTGATCTTTATCCTTGAAAACACCTAATGGGAAATAATTTACCATATCCTTACCAACAAACTCGCAAGCTTTCTTGACTGATACTCGCCAGTTGGTTGGGCACATTGATAATATCTCTACTAACGAGAATCCTTTACCATCAATCTGGTTTTGGATTGCTTTTTTTATTGCTTTCTTTGTCTTGATTACATTGACTGGATCATGCACTGAGGTTCTTTCTAGATAGTAAGTTCCTTCAAGTGTAGCAAGCATTTCACATACACGAATTGGTTTGCCTGCTTCTTTTTCATCCCTGCCATAAGGTGTTGTTGCAGTTTTCTGGCCGATCAAGGTAGTAGGTGCCATCTGGCCACCAGTCATACCATAGATTGCATTGTTGACAAAAATTACAGAGATGTTTTCACCTCTGTTAGCATTGTGTACAATCTCTGTAGTTCCAATTGCTGCTAAATCACCATCCCCTTGATAACTTATCAATATATTCTCTGGCCTTACTCGCTTAATTGCAGATGCAACTGCAGGTGCTCTGCCATGAGAACATTCCACCATATCAACATCAATATAATAATAAATCAACACAGCGCAACCTACAGGAGCCATCATAATAGTTTTATCTTGGATGCCCAACTCATCAATAACTTCAGCTACTAACCTGTGAATGATACCATGGCCGCAGCCTGGACAGTAATGAGTAACCTTATCTGTCATACATTTTGGTTTTGAGTAGAGTTTTGTCATTGTGCTGCCTCCAGTCCTGGAATCATCTCGTGGTAGGCTTCTTGGTATTTTTGTAATGTAAGCTGATTAAAACCACTGTACTGTTTCATCTCTTCTGGTACTGCACGTTGTAATGCTTCACATTTTCCTATAAAATCTTCTTTAAGTTCTGCTGTAATAGGATTATTAAGAAGTTTTACAAAAGAGACATATGCTTGTGAGAGAGCATCAACAAAAGGAGTAAAGTATTCTTTGATTTTCAGTTCTGCTTCTCTTGTTAGATCAATGGTGTTTAGTTCCCTTTGACCTAATGAATTCCGGTAATCTTCATTTTTAGGGTCTAATGAAAAATCTAATCCGCCAAATAAATCAAACCCAAAATGTTGTTTTAATATCTCTGTGTCTTCTTGAGAAAGAAGTAGTTGATTCATACAAGTGTTAAGTGAACGACAAAAATTACTAATATCATCAGGACAATCTGATGAATACCTATGTTCAAACTCTGCTACATCCTGATAATCTATTCCTGTAGGATCATGATAAATAACATCTTCTTGCCTATAATAGATCCTTCCAAGGTCTACAAGACAACGATATTCTAAAAAATCAGGCACAAATACTTGTAGTATAGCATCCAAGATCCCATGCCAATACATTAAAGTAGTCACACTTAGTGGAGGATTATTCATATCCATTTCCCTAGTTTTGTTTATTTCTTTCACCTTACCCTCTAGATGAAGATCAACCCTCTCTCTAACACTTGCTTCCAAAAACTTCTTTCTTGCTTCCTGGTATTTTTGTTGTGCTTCTGTGCTCATTGTCTCTTGATCTCCTCATACAATTCTTCTGGCGTAGGATACCATCCACCGCCCCAGCCATAAAACTTGACTGGTTTCTTGCCGTTAACTGCTAACTTAACATCTTCAAGCATTTGGCCGAAGTTCATTTCCATGACTAGAAATTGTTTTGTGCTGTCTTTTTGAGCAATTTTTGATATTGCTTTCTCTGGGAAAGGGAATAATGTGATTGGACGAATCATGCCGACTTTAATACCATCTTTACGTGCAAGTTTGATTGCAGATTTAGCTATACGCGCAGTGATGCCCCAGGATACAACAATAAGTTCAGCATCTTCTGTTTCAATCTCTTCGTGCTGAGTTATCTCTTGTTTCATTTTTTTATACGTATCCTGTAAAACAATGTTGTGATCTTTCAAAGCAGGAGCTGGATGCAGGTAAAGTGATCTAACTAGATTCATTTTTCTACCTTCTTTACCAGTAACAGCCCAATCTTTTGCAGGAAGTTTAGGTTTTTTGTAAGGTTTAAGTTCTATAGGTTCCATCATCTGGCCTACAATACCGTCACCAAGTATCATTGCAGGAACCCTGTATTTATCTGAATAATCAAAAGCCATCATAGTATAATCATAACATTCCTGGACAGTTGAAGGAGCTAGTACAATTAATTTATAATCTCCGTGGCCACCGCCTTTAGTTGCTTGGAAATAATCGCTTTGTGAAGCTCTTATGTTGCCAAGGCCTGGTCCTCCTCTTTGCATGTTTACTATAACGCAAGGCAATCTTGCACCTGCAATATAGGAAATACCTTCTTGTTTTAAACTAATTCCAGGACTAGATGAAGAAGTCATTACTCGTTTACCTGCTGCGCTTGCACCGAATACCATGTTGATTGCTGATACTTCTGCCTCTGCTTGTACAAAAACTCTTTTCTCATCTAACATAAACTTAGACATGTAAGCAGTAAGTTCGTTCTGAGGAGTAATTGGATAACCAAAATACGCATCACATTGCGCAGCTATAGCTGCTGCACCGATTGCATCATTCCCTTTGATTAAGATTTTTTTTGTCATTTTTCTATCTCAATACAAGCTTCAGGGCACATTGTAGCGCACATCTTGCATCCTGTACATTTTCCTTCCTTGTCATCGAATTCTGCTATTTTAACTCCTTTCTTATTCATCTCATTGCTTACTTTGATCAACTTCAATGGGCATGCGTCTACACAAAGCATGCAACCTTTACAATATTCCTTGTCTATGATTGATTTTGGCATTTTTTGTTTTTATCGTTTGCTTGTGCCCTACTACGCTTTGCTTCGCCAAAACACGCTCAGCAAAGCTCCGTCTCGTCGTTGCTTGTTTGCTCCGTAAAAACACACTACGCAAACAAAGCAACCAATGACTTCGACGGTCACAAGCAAACTACAGATAAATATTCCTAAAGCGACATTGCACCATCTACATTAACTGTGCAGCCGGATACATAAGCTGCATCTGGTGAAGCTAGGAAAGCAACTACATTAGCAACTTCTTCTGGCTGCGCAAATCTTCCTAAACCAATTAGTCTCTTCATTATCTTTTGCATTTCTTCTGGTATCATTGCAGTCATTCTTGATTCGACAAAACCAGGAGCAATTGCGTTCACTGTAATTTTTTTCTTGCCAAGCTCTTTAGCTAAAGACCTTGTAAATCCGATTATACCTGCTTTTGAAGCTGAATAATTTGTCTGGCCAAAGTTACCTCTCTGACCTACAATTGAAGAAATACTGATGATTCTGCCTCCTTCAGGGATTAACTCTAACCCAAGTTTACTTACATTATAAATTCCTGTAAGATTAACACCAATAACTGATTCCCACATATCCTTATCCATCTTCTTAAGAGTTTTATCACGAGTTATTCCTGCATTATTAACAATTATGTCAACCTTGCCGAATTTCTCTTTAACAATTTCATACATTGCTTCAACTTCTTTGTAATCTGCTACATTGGCTCCGACAGAGATTGCATCTACACCAAACTTTTTGATCTCTTCTACAGTTACAACTGCGTTGTTTATTGCAGACTTAATATCATTAACAACAATGTTAGCACCTCTGCTAGCTAGTTTTAAAGCAATAGCTTTACCTATACCCTGGCTTGCACCAGTAACTAAAGCGACTTTTCCTTTTAGATCCATTTTAATCCCTCCTTGCTTAACTTCTATAGAAGCTTTTTGCGCAGAAGAAACTTTTCTTTCTGCACCTAGTAATTCTTTCAAAGTACCGCCAACATCTAAAGGTTGAGGCGGTTTGCCTGGGATATCTTTTATGGTTTTTATTCCAAGCTCTTTTAATTTGTTTATAGCTAAATCACCTACTGCAACTATATTCTCTTTACCTTCAAACATCTCTTTAGTAAGCTCTTTGCCTACAGCTACAGTGATTTTTTTAGCTCGATGCTTAAATAATCTTGCTAAAACCATTTGAACCATACCAACCTCCATTGGACAGGATAAACCGTCAATAATCTCTACAGTTGGATGGTTGCTTAGGCTACCTTCAGGACGTTTAACTTCCATCTTGCATGCCATTAATTCATCGCAGCAATCAGGTATTTTTTCTAGGTCGCGTTCACCTACACCTTCTTTAGCAGCAATCTTTATGTAATCTGGCTCTTTTAACATTGCCATCTCTTGATAGGTTCTATCATGGGCTACAGGGTCGTGGCTTGCTGTAACGCAATTAAAGAAAACAGGCTCACCGTCAAGACCAGGGCCTTTACCATGCATACCTTTGATAGCATCAGCAACTGTAAAATATTTTGGTACAATCTTGTTAAGATGTGCAATCGCTTCATGGATATTGATTGCGTACATCATGTAAAGTGTTTTTGCGTCAACCACTCTGCTCATGTTTTCTAGAGCAGCTGATACTTGCAACTGAGCATGTGTTTTCAACCCAGGGATATTTACTATTAGGTCTTGATTGAAAAGCTCTTCAGGGATATTAAACTTAAATTTACCTGAACTCTTTTCTACATGTTTGCTCTTTAGTCCTAATTTTTTACAGGTTATAGCTACACCTGATTTCTTGAATGCTTTTTCTGTAGATAACCCTGGCAATGCTCTTGCTGCAACAACAATATTATCTTTAGAAGCGCCATGTTCAACAAGGTATTTCACTACAGCTGCTACAACCAATGGATGTGTTGTAACACCAAGATAATAGTTTGCTGGCATCAAGATATTTGGTATTAACATAATCTTTGTATCTTTATCAACCTTTAGCCCGCCGATGTAATCTATAGCTTGTTTCACTGCAAGATCTGTGTTATATTTTATTTTCACTATAGAAACTGCGTGCGGATCTGTGCTTGTGTTGAATTTAAATTCGTCCCCGATTTTGTAATCCATGTTCATTGTTTTCTTAGGCATCCTATTGCCGTTCTCATCTTCAAGAACTAAGACATTGTAAGGTACAAACGGATGCATAGGTGAAGGGATCTTTACATGAGTAAAGCCTACAACCTTCATCTTATTACCTACTTCACTCTCAATCTTACCAAAACAATAAACACATTTTTCAACAGGATAGATCCATTTTTTATTACATTTTTTGCATACCCATCTTTCAATCATGTTAATCCACCTTCTTAAGAATATTAACAGTAATAGAGCCTCCAGCACCACCGATATTCTGAGTTAAGCCTATCTTTGCGTCTTTAACCTGACGATCACCACTTTTTCCTCTAAGCTGTTCAACAACCTCAACTATCTGTGCCATACCAGTTGGAGATATTGGATGGCCTTTAGCTTTTAATCCGCCGCTTGTATTTACAGGTAGTTCTCCATCAAGTAATGGTTTACCTGATTCAATAAACTTACCGCCTTCACCTTTTTTGCAAAAACCTAGGTCTTCATAAGCGATTAATTCAACGATTGTAAATGCGTCATGCACTTCAGCTACATCTACATCTTTAGGAGTTACACCTGCTTGCTGATATGCTTGTCTAGCTGCTTCTAAAGTGGCTCTCCAAGTTGTCATATCTTCACGTTCAAATGTTGCTAAGTAGTCTACACATGTACCTGAGCCTGCAACTTTTATGTCTGTTTTTTTGTTTGTTATAACAGCAGCAGCAGCTCCGTTAACAGATATACTGCAATCGAATAAAGTAAAAGGAGAAGCTACAACAGGTGCGTTTTTGATTGTATCAAGATCAATCTTCTTGCCATAGAAATGAGCTTTTGGGTTAATTGCTGCGTTACAATGGTTTTTATGGGCGATTAAAGCAAGCTGGTCATGGGTTGTACCGAATTTCTGCATATGCTGCTGTGCTACTAATGCGTTTTGTGCAGGAAAGATAAGACCTTCTGTCTGCTCCCAAATACGGTCTGCAGCTTGTAGAATCACGTCTGTGATATTTTTGGTATTGTTCACAGATACCTTATCTGTTGCAAGTACAAGCACATTATCATATTTCATACGTAAACCCTGCCAAAAAGCAAGCCCGCCACCACCGCATACAGCAGTTGTTCGGATAATAGGCATCTTTCTTTTGAATAAACTAGCTAATAAGGAATTATAATGTCTCTGCCTCTCAAGATTGTATTTAGTGTCAACTGTAGATACTACCACTGCATCAATATCATCATAATTTATGTTGGAATCTTCTAAAGCTTCAACTGCTGCTTCATAAGCTAGATCCATTGTAGTCTTATTACTTATGGTAAACTTTGTCATTCCAACGCCAGCAATGTACATATAGTATCACCTAGTTTGAAAGATTTAAAAAAATAGCTTTATTTGAACATCCCACTGTATTTCGCTCTAAAGCTTTGCCTGTCAACAACAGCAATCATCATCATCGCTTCTGCAACTACTGCTTCATTGACAATGACTTTGCCTGCGACTGCTGCTCCTTTCTCGTTCATACCCTGTAAAGCAACCTCAAACCTCATCTGGTCGCCTGGGAATACAGGTTTAATGAATTTAGCGTCTTTGATCTTAAAAGCTAGACACTCTTTCTCATGATGGTTTTCTAGGTTATACCTAGCAAGCAAAGTTGCTGCTTGGCCCATACCTTCAATCATCATTGCGCCTGGCATAATAGGGAAACCTGCAAAATGGCCTTTAAAGAAGTGTTCATTGATTGTAACGTTCTTTATTGCCATAATCTTGTCTTTTTGCAACAAAATTACCCTATCTATCATTAAAAACGGATAATCATATGGTATTATCTGCTTGATTGAATTATGATCAAGCTGACCATTCTCATCCTTAAGTCCATCTATCATCTCGCTCATATATACCCCCTCCATATTGTGGTAAAATCTGAGTATACGGCGAAAACTTTTACTATTTAAAAAGTTTTATGTTTTAGAGTATAAGAACTTAATACGGGCTGAGAAAGCGGTTTTTTGGGGTTTCAGCTAGTCTTGGAAGTAGGTAATCTCTTTTCTAACTCAGAAACATCGACACCAAGAGCATCTGCCATTTTTTGCATGGTTGTTGCTCTAATCTTTTTGCCATTGTTTATTCTGCTCAGAGTGGTGCTCAGATTAAATCCTTTGATTTTAAGGAATTCAGTTCTACCCTTATAATGCTCTTCTGTACCTGGCTTTGTTAGTACTTGCTTAATCCGATAATCTACAAATTCATCTAAAGACTCAAGTTGTGCTTGAGCTTCTGCAACACTTCCATCATAAAAGTCAGTATAAAATGTATTAATAGTAAGCATAGCTTCTTTAGCAACATTTTCTAATCCTTTTGTAATAGCTGCTTTCAACATATCATAATCTGATATTCCGCTTACTTGGAATGAAGTATAAGGCACATCCTTTATTTCAGAATATGATACTGAATCATCTTTTGCTTTCAAACCCCTTAGGCTATTAATAAGGCTCTGATATAGTGCTTTTACAACTTCATTATCTGATTTTGCATCAACAGGCAATACAATTCTCAATTGATCTTCATCCTTTGCAATTCTAACTAAGACTTTATATTCCTTAGTGTTGTTATAAGCTCCTTCAAGCTCTCTTGCCCATCTCAGGTTTTCTTCAGCTTTTTGTTTAGTATCTTCCTTAATCTTTTTGATTTCTTCAGGCGTCAAAGGTAAGTTATCTAAACTTTTTAAGTTCTCTTCATAGTTTTCTCCACGAGTAATAAGATTCAATGCTTTGTCTAATTGATTATCACTAAACAATCTTCGTGTATTAATCTCTTCAGAAGCCTCATAGAAAACCTCGTCTATTAACTTTTCTTCATTAGATACATAATCAGTTCTACACTTTTGATCGTGATCCTCGTAAACAGCTCTATTTATATCTAAAACATCTGCAAGATTCTCTGGTGTAGCTGAATCTTCATATGATATAGTTGATATACCTTTTGAAGAAAGCTTTCCCTTTGCTTTTTTAAGCCTTCTCTCTAAAGAAGTAATCTTCCTACCCTTTCTCCCTAGTTCTTTGTCTTTATCTTCTATTTGTTCGTCTTTATTTGCATTATCTGCTTCTATTTTTTTGACTTCTTGTTGAGATTCTCCATACTGTTTTTTAAATTTATCCTTCTCAACAGTTAATTCAGCATTAGCATCTTTATACTCATTTAACTCACTTGTGTTTCCTAAGGGATAGATTGTCAGTCTAGTACTGACTTTAACTTTACCGCCGCCACCATCAGTTCGTTCGAATTCTCTTAATGCATTATAAAGCCTTACTAGGTTTGTATGAACCACAACTGGGTCTGCTGCTTTATCACTAAGTGCAGTACAATAAACGTCAATTATTTTATGATCCCCTTCATTTGGTCTGGAATAAGAAATACCAGGAGCAGATGTTTCTAGATTACGTTTTAGAATATCAAGTGCCCTAATAGCAGTGCCGTGTCGAGTACTATCAGTAATAACCTCAAGACTGGCTACTTTTGTTTCACCATTATAATCTGTCATTAATAATAACCTCAGTTAAGAGAAGGAATTATCACCCCTTTATAAATCTTTTGGTTTTTAACTACCTCAAAGGGATAACAAAACATGATGTAAGAAGAGCCTTTCCTTGCAAAGTAAACTTTAAATAACCCAAAAAAAACCTGTTTATGCGTGGTTTTATGACAAAGATAAAAAAGATTAATCCAATGTATGATAAACTTATTAAGAAACCATTGGATAGGTTGGATGAATCTAAGGCTATGAATAGATTTCTTACTCCTTTTAACCGAGGATTTAAGAAGCTGGCTGGACTGGCTAAGAAGACTAAGAGGAGGTTTCCACAGGTATATGATCAGGTTATGTCTGTTGTTAAGTCTCATGTTGTGACTATTGAAACAAGTAAGAGAGATGGCAAGGGTAAGACTGATCTTAACAGTCTCGGTGAGATATTTACAGATAATCTATTAAAAAAACTGCCTACACTTAATACAGATAACTGGAGAAAAATGATTAAAGATAAGCCTCCAGAATCTTTCCTTGACATAATAACCAAGGGGGTAGGAAGTTTGACAGAAGAGAGTGTGGACTTCACTTCTATTGAGCCTAAGCTAATGTTTGGGAAGATATTGATAGCAAACAGAGGGGAGATTGCTGTAAGGATCATGAGGGCTGCCAGAGAGTTAGGTGTAAAAGTTGCAGTTGTTTATTCAGATGAGGACAAGAATTCCCTTGCAGTTAAGTTCGCAGATGAATCTTATAATATTGGCTCTACAAGAAGCTATCTTGACCCAGCTAAAATCATCAAGATTGCTAAGAAAGCAAATGTTGATGCTGTGCATCCAGGTTATGGGTTTTTAGCAGAAAACGCTGGTTTTGCAAGGATGTGTAAAAAGAATAACATCAAATTTATCGGGCCGAAAGAAAGAACTATCCAGATGATGGGAGATAAGATTATTGCAAGGCATACAATGAAAGAGGTAGGTGTGCCTGTGATACCTGGTACTGAAGGTGCAGTACAGGATAAAGAAGAAGCAGTAAGGATTGCTAAAGAACTAGTTTACCCTGTTATTGTAAAAGCGACTGCAGGCGGCGGTGGTAAAGGTATGAGGATAGTGAATAAAGAAGAAGAACTAATGCCTGCTATCAAAAGTGCTATGGCTGAAGCAAAAAGTTCTTTTGGAAATAAAGATGTATATATTGAGAAATATTTTGAAGAACCTAGACATATTGAGTTTCAAGTGCTGGCAGATCAGTATGGTAATGTAATCCATCTTGGTGAAAGAGAATGTTCTATTCAAAGAAGACATCAGAAGCTAATTGAAGAAGCTCCTTCAGTTGCTCTAACACCTGAGTTAAGGGAAACTATGGGTGAAGCTGCTGTTAAAGCAGGCAAAGCTGCTGGTTATGAGGGTGCTGGTACTGTTGAGTTTTTGCTTGATGATAAAGGCAATTTCTTTTTTATGGAGATGAATACAAGGATACAGGTTGAACATGGGATTACAGAGATGATTACTGGAGTTGATCTTGTCAAAGAGCAGATCAAGGTTGCTGCAGGTGCTAAACTTACATTAAAACAAGAGGATATTCATTTTAGAGGTTGGGCAATTGAATGCAGGATTAATGCTGAGAGTGTTGAAAATGATTTCATGCCTTGCCCAGGGACTATCACAAATTATCTTCCGCCAGGAGGTCCTGGAATTAGAGTATGCAGTTGTTCACATACTGGTTACAAAATTTCACCTCATTACGATTCAATGATTTCAAAATTAATGTGTTTTGGTAAGAACAGGAACGAAGCAATTGCACGAATGAGACGTGCTTTAGAAGAGTATATTATTGAAGGTGTGGATACAACTATCCCATTCCACTCAGTTGCTTTTGAGACAGAAGATTTCAGGCACGGTAATATAAACACTACATTTATTGAAAGGAATAAGATTTTAGATAAAGTTAAAAAAATACTTGAAGTTAAAAATAAAGAAGAGCTTACTAATGGTAAAAGGATTGCTGTGATTGCTGCTGCTGTTTCACAGTACCTTGGCACTGAACAATATCCAATGTGCGAGGTTGATTATACACAAAAACAAAGTGCATGGGTAATGGCATCAAGACAGCAGATGCTGGGTAATTTTTATGACCAAGGAAGATTCTAAAATGTTTAAAGTAATGCATTTCAAGGAACTGGATTCTACTATGGATAAAGCAAAAGAAATACCAGTAGGTACAGCTATAGTTGCAGATAAACAGACTAAAGGTCGTGGCAGGTTTGACCGTAGCTGGAGTTCTGAAGAAGGCGGAGTTTACATGTCATTGGTTATTAAGACAGAGATTGAGAATATGAAATTCATGACTTTTATTACAGCGCTTGCTGTGCGTAAAGCTGTTTTTGAGGTTTGCTCTGTTGAAGCTGGCATCAAGTGGCCAAATGATTTGGTTTATGAAGGAAAGAAGTTGTGCGGGATGTTGACTGAGAATGTTGTTGCTGAGGACAGTAAGATGGTTGTTGGAATTGGTTTGAATGTTAATAATGATGTTGAGGAAGGGATTAGTGTTAAAGAGATTAAAGGTAAAGAGTTTGATAAAGAAGAGATAATAAAAAACATTCTAAAAAACTTTGAACATTACTATAAAAAAAACAAAAAAGAAATAATCGCTGAATGGAAAGAGCTTTCTGACACAATTGGCAGGGATGTAAGAGTAGATGTTTTCGGTAATGGAGAGATTGTCGGCAAAGCTATTGATGTTGATTCTGATTGCAATTTAATTGTTGAGAAAGAGGATGGTTCTAGGGAAGTTGTTGTTGAGGGGACTATTTCTTAAGCTTAATCAAAAGCGCTTCACAATCTGCAACTACAACTCCGTCTTCTGTTCGTGCTTCTGATTTTGCGAATACTTTACGTCCTTGTTCTTTGATTACTTCGCCGGTTACAAATAGTTTTTCTCCTATTTTCACAGGTTTTCTCAGGTTTACTTCTATCTTAGCTGTTACTGCTCCTAATCCAAGCCGCCAAACAAGGTTGCCAACTGCTTCATCTAGCAGAGTAGACATTATACCGCCGTGAAGAAAGTCTTGATATCCTTGATGCTGTTTCTTTGGTGTGAATTCAAAATAGGATTTCTTGCCTTCAATCTTTATATCTAGTTGTAATCCGTGCGGATTATACTTACCGCATGCAAAACACCAGTCATCATTACCAAGTTCCATGGTTATGGGAATGGAGAGGTTGTATTTATTGTTTTAGTTTTTTCCATAAAATTTTTAAACCCCCTAACTACCCTAATTTACAGGTGATATTTATGGGGTTATTGAA
Source organism: uncultured Methanosarcinales archaeon (assembly GCA_964550525.1). Classification (GTDB taxonomy): domain Archaea; phylum Nanobdellota; class Nanobdellia; order Woesearchaeales; family JANQNQ01; genus CAZJZJ01. The sequence goes on along the minus strand of CAZJZJ010000002.1, from coordinate 36,926 downwards.
AGATATATTTAACAAAGCAACTATGATTGCTGTTGCACTTGGACTTACTATTGTAGTTGGCCTTATACTTGCTTATCCTGTATTCCTGTTATGGAATTGGATACTGCCAAGCGTAACCAAGGGGGTTATTGGTAAGCTTACAGTATGGAAAGCTTGGGGCTTGACTGTACTGATAGGAATTCTATTTGCTAACAAAGGAAGAAGTGGTTAAGAAAAAAAGAAAAAAATTAGGCCTATTTTTGACCTATCTTATAGATTGCTTCTAAAGAAACTACCAATGCAGCTGGAGCTACAAATGCTATTATGTTTGTTAGGATTGATTCAACCCATTCTGCTACCATCTTTAGAACTGTCACTTCTCCAATAGCACCTAAAGAAGCTGCTCCTAATACCAGCAAAGCAATAGCTGCCATCAAGAAATTGTTTGTTTCCTTAGTTGTAATGTTCAGGAATCCTACAACTAAACCTAACACAGCCAGTACAAACGCTGTAAAGGGTATAGCGACGAATCCTGCAATTATAGCCAACACCACACCGATGATGAAGGCCCATTTCCCTACCATGTCTTGCATGCGCGTCACCTCGTTTTAAAGGTTAGTGAATTATTGATTCATGGCTATAAAAAGCTTTGTCACTATTTTAGAGAAGTTTGGGAATGGAGTTCATTTAAGAGTGGTGAATTGTTCATTTATTGGGAAGAATAGAATTATTCCAGAACTACAAGTACATCCCCTGATTCAACATTCTGGCCTTCTTTAACCTTGATTTCCTTGACTTTGCCTTTTTTCGGAGAAGTAATCTTGTTTTCCATTTTCATAGCTATCAAAGTAACTACAGGGTCGCCTTTCTTGACTTTATCACCTGGCTTAACATTTATTCCAAGGACTGTGCCAGGCATTGGAGCTTTGATTACGTTTTCACTGGATTCAATCTCAACAGAATCAGTTTTTTGCTCAGAGGTTGTTTCTTCTTCCTTTGTATCCACTTCATAGGATTCACCCTCTAACTCTAGTTTTAGCTTTCCGCCTCCTAACTCAGTAACTCCAACATCATAATCCTTATTGTTCACAGTTACTTTGATTTTGCGTGGCATATTGATTTCACCTTTAATTACGCTTTAAAGAGTGAGCATCTTTCCTATTAAAAGGTTTTCCATCTACAACAGGTTTATTAATGTCAGTTACACCTGCTGTCCAGCCATCTGCAGCTATAAGCAATATAGTTTGAGGGTATTCGTCATTTGCAACAGCCCAGTTTTCTGGCCTATACAAACCATCATGATATTCAACTGCTTGCCTTTCTTGATGACTTAAGGGGATATAATTTGAGATTAAAAGTAAACTTCTTTGAGCTACAGTCATTCCAGGCTGCATTTTTTCAAGCTCTGGGTTTTTAATATAACTCCCATCTTCCTGTTTCATATAATAAGGTACTCCTGGCATGCCTGCTTTACCTGCATCATGAAATAAACCATCAACAGTACCACTTTCTACAGAGATATTAGGAGCCAATAGTTGAAGTAATTTTAAGTAAGTATTGCAAACCCTTACAGAGTGTGTTAATAACCCACCTTCTTCAATTAGACGATACCTTGTACTTGCAGGAGCAGTAAGCCAGTTGGTTTCATTCTCAAGAACATTGATAAACTCGTCAAATTCCTTTTTTCTTTTAACTACATTTAATTTTAATTCTTCATATTGCTCCATTATTGATTTTTGTTCTTCAGGATATAGAAATTCAATTTGAAGCATTCCTAGAACCTTAGCTGTGTTTTCACGACCAAAAACCCTGTATAAATCCCTAAAAGACTCAGAAAGTTGTTTTGTTGCTTGCTCCAGTCCTCCTTCTTTTAATCTTTCCTCTCTTTCAAATCTTTCAATCAATGATCTCCAAGCACGATATTCAAAATCAGGAGAGAGTTCTCCAGAAAGAATTTTTTTCATTATTCGCCAAGGATAATATTTACCAATCATCCCATCATTCCCAACTTGTATACCTGCCCATGTCATTTTGGATCATTCCGCCCCCCCAACAATTCTAATTACAAAGGAATATTCCCATGCTTCTTAGGCATTCTTTTCTCGCGTTTTGTAAGAAGCATTTGTAAACATTTGATTAAGGTTAGCCTGCTGTCTTCTGGATTGATAACCATGTCAACTCTGCCTTCTTCAGCAGCGACATATGGATTTAGGAATTTGTCTTTGAACTCAGATACTTTCTCTGCTTCTGTTTTTGCAGGGTCTGTTGAAGCTTTTATATCTCTACGATAAATAATCTTGGCTGCTTGTTCAGGACCCATAACAGCTATCTCAGCTGTTGGCCATGCAATAAGCTTATCATAAGCTAAAGCACGAGAACACATTGCTATGTATGCTCCGCCGTAAGCTTTTCTTATAACTAAAGCAATCTTAGGCACAGTTGCTTCTGCGAACGCATACAACATCTTTGCACCATGTCTAATTATACCACCGTGTTCTTGTTCAACTCCAGGTAAATAACCAGGTACATCCACAAGAGTAATTAAAGGAATATTGAATGAATCACAGAAACGTACAAAACGTGCAATCTTGTCAGAAGAATGAATATCAAGTACACCAGCTAAAACCAAAGGCTGGTTAGCTACTATACCAACAACATTGCCAACTAGACGTGCAAAACCCACTACAGCGCTTTGTGCAAAGTGTTCATGCACTTCAAAGAAAGTGTTTTTATCTGCAATCTCATCAATGACTTGTTTAATGTCATAGGATTGTTTTGACTCTGCTGGTACTATCTCTTTAAGTTTAGTATTCTTCCTATTTATACTATCTCCTGTTGTTTTTACAGGAGGACTTTCCATATTGTTTTGAGGTAAATAAGATAATAGTTGTTTGATCTTTTCAAAGCATTGTTTTTCATCTTTACATAAGAAATGTGCATTACCGCTTTTTTTGTTATGAACAGAAGCTCCACCCAGGTCTTCAAAAGAAATCTCTTCACCTGTTACAGATTTAATCACATCGGGGCCTGTGATGAACATATGGCTAAGCTTGTTGACCATGAACACAAAGTCTGTAATTGCAGGTGAGTAAACAGCACCGCCTGCACATGGACCTAAAATAACTGAGATCTGAGGTATTACTCCAGAAGCAAATGTGTTTGCTTTGAATATTTTACCATAACCATCCAAGCTGTTAACTCCTTCTTGTATACGAGCACCGCCTGAATCATTGATTGCAACAAAAGGTGTGCCTGTTTTAACTGCTTCTTTCATTATTTTAACTATTTTGTCAGCATGCATCTCTCCTAAAGAACCACCAATTGCAGTGAAATCCTGAGCATACAAGTAAACAGGCCTTTTATTCACAGTTGCATAACCTGTTACAACTGCATCTCCTGCTTTTTTTTTATCCTGAAGATTAAAATTGTGTGATCTTAGTTTAACTAAAGCGTCTATTTCATTGAAAGAATTAGAATCTACAAGGAGTTTTATCCTTTCTCTGGCTGTAAGTTTGCCTTTATCGTGCTGCTTTTTAACAGCTTCAGGACTAGGCTCAGTCTCCTTGACTTTAGCCTCGTATTCCTTTATCTTATCATTAAACATAGCCATAAATATCTCCGCTCCGTATGCTTATTTGGTGAATTTTTGAGTGTTTAAAAAGGTTGCGATTAGAAAGAAAAAGAAGAAAAAAATTAGGATTTTGGTTTTAGTTCTGGATTCATAACATAGGCTGCTGTATGATGTCTTAAAGAATAATGTCCTGTATCTAAAAAATCTACAGTAACATTTCTTCTCTTAAAAGCAAACCTACCTAAGTAGTCTTTAAAACCTGCTGAAAGAATCTCAAAACTACAACCTACAGAAAGCATTAGATGGTATAATTGATCTACATCAACCTTTTCCTTGAATGTAAATCGTGCAAAAGTATGCTTTGCTGGACCTAGAGAATTCATATCTTGTGTAACATACCTTGTACCTCTATATTTCCCACCAATGAAATTGCCTATAAGTTTTTTAGCTTTTTTCAGATGAATATCGTTTTCATCTGCAATCAGATGCAGATACAGCTCGTCTGCATAGATTTCATCTCTGTGATTCCTTGCCCATGATTCTAAAACACCAGCTGGAACAGTGATTTCAGCCAATTTTTGATCTAAACTTACACTTCTCATTTTCTTATCCTCCTCATGATTATCTGTGATCTTAAACACCTCACCGCTTTTTTGTGAAAAAAGAATAAAACCTTATCTTGGGAAACAACGCCTCAGTTACAGGCACTTGTCAGGCACCTGGAACCTAAGAATTCTATATAATCAGGATAATCACTATTGAAAGAATTGCAATTTTAGCAATAGTGTTTATTTTCATGTTGTAGAAATAGGTTAGACTAAGTTTATAAATGTTTCGGAATAGTAAGATTTATAAAGTTCCAGCTCATAAAATGACATAAAAGGGGTGAATTATGCAAGAAATAGAATTACTTGTTCCAGATACTTCTATACTTATAGAGGGTTTAGTATCACATAAGATTAAGAAGAAGCAGTTTAAGGTCCAGAAAGTTATTATTCATGAGGCTGTAATCGCTGAATTAGAGCATCAGGCTAATCAAGGGAAAGCAATTGGTTTTTTAGGCCTAGATGAGATTAAGAGGATAAAACTTCTTTCTGAGGAAAAAGGGTTTGAACTTGAGTATCTAGGGAATAGGCCTAAAGCTGTTGAGATAAAATATGCTACTTTAGGTGAGATTGATGCTATGATTAGGCAACTTGCCTGGGAACAGGGGGCAACTTTGATCACTTCTGACCATGTTCAAAGCAGAGTAGCTGAAGCTAAAGGCATGAAAGTAATTTTTTTCAAGCCAGAAAGCGCAATAAGGAAACTAAAGTTAGAGAAATTCTTTGACAAGGAAACAATGAGTGTACATCTTAGGGAAGAAGTACAGCCTGTAGCTAAAAAAGGCAGACCAGGTGGCTGGAAATTTGTAGCTTTAAGGAAAAAAGTATTAAGCCAGGAAGAAGTGCAAGATATTTCCAGGGAAATTATTGAAGATGCTAAATTAAGGCATGATGGTTTTATTGAGATAGAAAGAGCAGGTTCAACTATAGTTCAATTAGGATTGTACAGAATTGTAATAACCAAGCCACCGTTTTCAGACGGATGGGAGATTACTGCTGTTAGGCCTGTAAGAAGGCTTACTTTAGAGGATTATAAATTATCTGAGAAATTAATGGAACGTATTGGTGAGCAGGCGGAAGGTGTATTAGTTGCAGGGGCTCCTGGTATGGGTAAAAGCACTTTTGCACAAGCTATATCTGAGTTTTATGCAAGCAAAGATAAGATTGTAAAGACAGTTGAAGCACCTAGAGACCTTATCCTGCCAGAAAGTATAACTCAATATGCTATTAGTCATGGAGATGCACAAGAGATACATGATATATTACTATTATCTAGGCCAGATTACACTATCTTTGATGAGATGCGTAATACAAATGATTTCAAGTTGTTCGCTGATATGAGATTAGCAGGAGTAGGTATGGTTGGTGTAGTGCATGCAACTAATCCAATCGATGCAATCCAGCGTTTTTTGGGAAGAGTAGAGATGGGTGTAATCCCTCAGATTATTGATACTGTGATTTTTATTAAGAACGGTGGAATTGATAGAGTATTATCTCTCAACATGACTGTAAAAGTGCCAACAGGTATGACAGAAGCTGATCTAGCAAGGCCTGTAGTTGTTGTAAATAATTTTGAAGACAATCAACTAGAATATGAAATTTATACTTATGGAGAACAGACTGTAGTAATACCTGTTAAAGATGCTGCTGGCCAAAAAACAGGTGCACAAAAGTTGGCTAGTGAACATGTTGAAAAATTCTTTAGTAACATTGTTGATAATGTAAAAGTGGATGTTGTATCTGACCATAAAGCAGTTGTCTATGTGCCTGAAAAGGATATTTCTAAGATTATTGGCAGGCAAGGCAAACGTATAACAGAGATTGAAAAACAGCTTGGTTTAAGTATTGATATACAGGAATTAACGCCAGAGCAAAAGGTTAGTCCAAGTGGAAATAAAGGTGCTGTTGGTTTTGAGAGCCAGATTACTAAGAAACATCTTATATTCTTCCTTGATACTGCTTATAAATACAAGGATGTAGATATTTTCTTAAATGATGAATTCATTCTAACTGCAAAAGTAGGCAAAACAGGCTGCATTAAACTAAACAAAAAGAACAAGATGGCCAGAATGCTTGCTGAAGCTGTTTCTAAAAAAGAAGATGTTAAATTGGTTGTTGGTTAGGAAGCTCTATGCAAAGAACGCCTTAGTTTAGTAAGCCTAGAAGCACGCATCATCATTGGCTGCCTGTACAACTTGAATCCGTTTACAACAGAGAATTTACTGAATTTTGTTGAGTTCATATAAGCGATTTTTTTGAGATTCATTTTCCTGTACACCTCACACTAGTTAAATAAGCCAATTAGATAGAAATATTTAGCTCAAATTGCATACTAGTATAGATATTGGTGTTTTTAATATATAAAGATTATTGTGATGTAGAATATGTTTGCTCCTTTTCTTGAGGGTTGTAATGGAAAGTGAAATAATGGGATTCTCCGTTTTTTCTTATTACTAAGGTTGCTCTTTCGATAGGCATGATTCCTTCTTGCTCTAAATGTGAAAGGTTTTCCTGCATCCATTCTGTACCATGGTCTCTAAACCAAACAGCTGTTCCTTTAACCATATCCCCAACAAGATGAATATATTTGTCCTTCATTACTTCACCAAGTAGAGATAAACCATTATCCATGACATCTTTTGCATGCATTTTCTGGTCTGCACCATTGCTTTTCACAAGAACATAAATCTTACAATGATCAATCCAATCAGGGTCTATACCACTTATTTCTTCTACAGGAAGATGGTATTCAGGAGATTTATCCTCTCCAATATAATCGTGATGTTTTGTTTTAACTATACTCCAATGCTCAGATAAACATTCCTCTAAATTTGCTTTATGCAAAAGAAGAGATTCAATATAGAATTTCTTAATCTCTATCTGTTTTCTGATGTGTTCTCTTTCTTTTCCAGTAACTTCAAAAACAGCCGTAAGCTTATCAAACAATTGATGGAACAAATCTCCTCTTCCATTTATATTATCGCTTTGGTCATGATAAAACATCTCAGCTGCAAAGTAATCTTTATAATCAAACTTAGCCATATAATCAAAGATAACAGCCAGATCTTTATAAGTCAAATCATCATTTTTTAAGACATAATTAAAAAAATCTACATCTTCCTTTCTTACACCAGGATGATGTAACGTCTCTAGAATTGAGTCAATACAAAGTTCTTTCCAAGCCTGAGAATTTGCGTTTTCTCTATCATCTGAATGAGTTGGATCTCTGCCTAGGACAACAAGGTCACTAAGAAAAACATCCGGGCTTTCACTACCATTCAAGCCATGAAGTTGCAGTTCCATTTTAGTTGCTTCCTATCCAAACACTGTACAACTGCGGTAGCATAGCGCAAAATAAAGCAACCCTCACAGTTAAAATAAATATATGGTGTTTTGAGTTTATATATATTGTTGTATTGAAGTATATGTTTACCCATATTTAAATTTACCTCTTTGTGTTACTTTTGAGTAGTTAACACCGAAAGATTTATAAATAAGAGGCATCTATTATGCATTAATATGCCACCACAACCAAATGGGCAACAGAGTTTAGAACAAAGAATTGATTATGGTCTAGACACTTTTGCAGTAGGCACTGGAGCTGCTGCTTTAACAGCATGTTATGCTATGCCTTGGTATCAATCAATAGGTACTGCAATAACCTATGGTTTAGGTTTATCAGCTTCTGCAGCACCATATATGACTGCTGCTGTTGCAATTGTTCCAACAGTATTCTTTGGTTTAGCAATTGGAGTATTATACTATTCATTTAAAAAAGCATTCAAGGATTTCTTTAGGAGTGATCAAGCTAGTCAGGCCACGCCACAACCTAGGCCAGGGTAAAATACCTTTTTCCACAACCTTACAAAAATCAAATAGATTTTCTAAGGTCCTGAAAATCAAAGATTTCCAAAACCTTTTTATATCCATTAACCACATTTCAGTCTTAGGAGGGGAAGTTATGCTTGATATTAGACTTATAAGAGAGAATCCTGAGATTGTCAAGAATGACCTGAAGAAAAGAGGTCAAGAAGACAAGATTGAATGGGTAGATGATCTTCTTAAGAAAGATGCTGCATATAGAAAACAGACTTATGATTTGCAGAATCTAAAACATAGTAAAAACACTATCAACAAAGAGATAGCTCAACTAAAGAAAGAAAAAAAGGATATCTCAGCTAAGATTAAAGAGCTAAAAGAACTGCCTAAGAAGATTGATCAAGCAGAAAACAGGATAGAGCAGCTTAAGGATAAGATTGTTTTCTATATGATGAGGTTGCCTAATATTCTACATGAATCTGTACCTGTAGGTAAAGATGAGAATGATAATCAAGAGATTAAGACTGGTGGAAAAAGACCTAAACTAGGTTTCCCACCTAAAGCACATGCAGACATATGCGAAGAACTTAACCTAATAGATCTGGAAAGAGCTGCTAAAGTAGCTGGTTCAAGGTTTTATTATCTGAATACACAACTTACAATGTTGGACATTGCATTACAAAAGTTTGCTTTAGACTTCATGCACAAGAAAGGATACAAGCTTACTGAACCGCCATTCATGATTAAAAGAAAACCTATGGAAGGAGCTGTTACACTCGCAGATTTCGAGGATGTACTATATAAGGTTGAAGGAGAAGACCTGTATCTCGTTGCAACCTCTGAACATAGTTTAGCTGCTTTGCATATGGATGAAACTATTGATATTGATAAAGCTCCGCTTAAGTACGCAGGTGTAAGCCCTTGTTTCAGGAAAGAAGCAGGTAGCCATGGTAAAGACACTAAAGGCATATTCAGAGTACACCAGTTCAATAAGATTGAACAGTTTATCTTTTGCCATCCAAAAAAATCATGGGAACTACATAAAGAGCTAATCAAGAATGCTGAAGAGATCTTTCTGAAACTAGGTCTGCCTTACAGGATAGTGAATGTCTGTACAGGTGATATGGGTAGTGTAGCTGCAAAGAAGTATGATCTAGAGGTATGGTTCCCTGCACAAGGCAAATACAGAGAGATGGTAAGCTGTTCTAATTGTACAAGCTATCAAGCAAGGAAATTGAATATTAAGATAGGTAAAGAAGGCGGTGAAAAGGTTGTTGCACATACTTTGAACAGTACTGTTATTGCAACTTCAAGAGCTATCTGCGCTATACTTGAGAATTTCCAACAGAAAGATGGCACGATTTTAGTTCCTAAGGTTTTACATAAATATTTACCGTTTAAGAAGATAGTTAAAGAGTAAAAAGGGGTTATTATGGCATACATATCAGGGTGGGTGCATGTATTTATAGGGGTAGCATTATCTGCAGCTGCTTATTACTTGGATAAGAGCAGGGGTACTGACCAGTTAACAGTGTTTTATTATGCTGGTATGATGTTTGTAGCTTGGGGTTTGCCTAAGATTGTCTTAAGGAAATTCCAACAAAGAAGGGTTAACAAAAAGATTGAAAAGGTGCATGGCCGTATGCATAAAAAAGTTGTGCACAAAAACATTGGTGAAAGATGTAATTATTGCAGGTTTCCTTTGAGGGGAGTAGATCGTTTTTGTCCGAATTGCGGCACTAAAGTAATATAAAGTAATAAAATGAGTTTATTCAAGGACATGCTGGGGGCAGGAGAATCTTTATTCAAGAATGAGGTAGCTCTAGATTTTAATTTTATTCCTAAACTAGTTCCATTTAGAGAGATTCAGCAAAAAAGGATTGCTGCTTGTATCAAACCTTTGTTCAATAAGATGAACGGAAGGAATATTCTGATCCATGGTTTGCCTGGTGTAGGTAAGACTGTTGCTTGCAGACATGTTTTACAGGAATTAGAAGAAACAACTGATGAGATAGTTCCAATCTATGTTAATTGCTGGCAAAAGGATACAAGCCATAAGATCATTATGGAGATTTGTGATTATATTGGATATAAGTTTACACAGAACAAAAAAACAGAGCAGTTGTTCAATATTGTAAAAGAGAAACTTAACAAGAATTCTGTTGTACTTGTTTTTGATGAAGTTGACAAGCTTAAGGAGTTTGATATTCTATACTCTCTTCTAGAAGATGTTTACAGGAAAACAATTATCTTGATTACTAATTATAAAAACTGGATTGATAATCTAGATGAACGTATCAGGTCAAGGTTGACAGCTGAAATAATGGAGTTCAAACCATATAATCCAGCTGAAACTAAAGGTATACTTAAACAAAGGAAAGAATACGCATTTGTACCAGGTGTATGGGAAGAGGATGCTTTTAATGCAGTAACAAGCAAAGCATCTAAATTGCTGGATATAAGAGCTGGTCTATACTTAATGCGTGAGTCAGGGCTTGCTGCTGAAGATGCTTCTTCAAGAAAGATCAATATTGAGCATGTAAATAAGGCGTTTGCAAAATTAGATGAATACTCAATAAAGAAGTCAACTGATTTAGAAGATGAGAAAAGGTTTGTTTTGAATATAGTCAAACGTTTCCCAGAAAGCAAGATTGGAGATTTACATAAGAAGTACCTTGAAGAAGGTGGACAAAGAAGTTATAAGTCTTTCCAAAGAATGATTGCTTCTTTAGCTAAAGCAAAGTTCATTAAAACAGAGAAAGTAACTGGTTCTGAAGGCAATACAACAATAGTAAAGTACAAAAAACAAGAGAAGAAGTTGACTGAGTTTTAGAGTTGTGCTTTTTTTATGAGTAGAAGTATAATTACTTAAGATTCTTCCGGGTAAGTATCTAAATAAACATTCCCTTGTTTAACATCTTGAGATGTAATTTCTGTTGTACCTACTTGTGGAACATATGAAGATCCAAAGTTCATACCAACCCAATTATACTTAAGAAAATAACTTTTTGCACCATGGACACTTACTCGTGGGTCACCTATATTATTAACAATTGATCCTGTTCTAGCCATCTCAATATATTCAAGCGTACTCTTATCAGAACTAAGTAAGATTAGACTCGTACCATCTAATTCTTTAATCTCATCCAATGTGGTAACAGGCTTAATTCCAGGTAGTTCTAATACTTTGTTCTCCCCAACATGTGCTACAGCCAATAATCTACTATGTCCTTTAAGCATAATGAATGGAAAGAACAAGTTATATTTAAAGCTTTTCTCAGTTGCTATTTAGAGGTAGTTATAGTCCCATCAAGGAGATTATTCTAACTCAGCTTTAATGATATTATAATTTCCAGTCCGTTCATTCTCCATCTCTATCTCAGAATTGACAATCTTTATCGGCTTGCTAAAACACGGCCCATCCACCATTAATGTTTCGAATTCGCCGCCTTCGCCGCTAATATTCAAGCCTATCTTCTTGTTGAGCTCTACTAACTTATCAACATCCTTATGACCAACCACTTTGCCGAGCCAGGTTTTGTCAAGACCTTCAGCAGCGATCTTTGTGATGATGAACTTAAAACCAGCATCAATTATCTCTCTAATTTCTTTCTCCTGGTCCATGTGCCAGAGTGGAGAAAAGACTTTTAGGTTTAGTTTCTCGCATACTTTTTCTATTCTGTTTTTTTGGTAGGAAGAGAATAAGGCACCTGTAGTAATCCCTTGGATATTGTATTGTTTTTTTGCTTTTTCCAAAGCAGCAGTTAGGTCAGTTAGTTCTTTTTCTTCCTCACCTTTTGTTTTGTGTTCAATTAAAGGAATGCCTACGGATTCTGCCTGTAATTTAACTAGGTCAATTGTAGGCGTGTGAAACATGAATGAATCTGGGTTTTTGCTTTTCAAAGTAATTAAACAATTAATTTTATAGCCTTGTTTCATTATTTTATACATTGCATATATGCTATCCTTACCAGAACTGATTAAAGCTCCTAAAGGAAAGAATGTTGCTAAGTAGTCTTTGATATAGTTGAATCTATTCTTCTTAGTAAGTTTAATCAATGCTTTATGAAAGTTACTTCCATATTGTGCTGCACGTTTTTTTCTCTCAGCAAACTCTTTTTTTAGTCCAAGTTTTTTACCTACCTGCCTAATAATGTGCTTTTGCTGCCCATTTCTGATTTTATATTTTGCAGGAATCCTTAAAGAGTATTCTACAAGATCTTTGTCAAGGAAAGGACACATTAAATCTATACCAAGGTGTTCTGCGATTGCGCTGTCCCTTGTTAAATCTCTTTTATACATTAATTTTAGACCATTCAAACACTCTTGATTAATATTCTTTGTTTCACGATGCCGTTGATAGCCTGCAAAGATTTCTTCACTTCCAAGACCAGAGAAAACAACTCTGCAACCATCTTTTTTAGCTTGTTCAGAAGCAAAATAAATAGGCAGTGCAACACCAACCTTAACTACATTTGGATCTTTAATTATGTGAATAATTTTTTTAAGATATTCTTCTACTTGCCCTAATTTGATTTTCACAACTTTTAACTTAAACCCAAGCTCTTTTGCAACCTTTTCTGCGTAAATTAAATCTTCCGGCTGTTTAAGGTTTGAGTCATCCAAAGCTGCTGTATAACAAGTGAAATCATGTCCTAGTTTTTTTAAGATCATTGCAATCAATGTAGAATCTATGCCGCCAGAGAATAAAACACCTATTTTCCCAGAAGCTCTTTTTTCAATAGCTTTTGTTAATTGTTTTTCAAGTTGTTCAACTATCTTTTCTTCTTTTTCTTTTATCTCTGGGACTAGTTTAAAGTCAACTTTGTCCTTGTACATACTAAAATCTTCTTTCATAGCATGTTTCTGGCTTATCTAATATTATATAAGTTTTGCTGTTTAGCGAAAAGTTTATACAAGAGAGAACGCCAGCGTTCTCTAAGCATAAACTTTCTGGAAATCCAAAAAGTTTATATAATTGAAGCACTAAGCACCCAATAGAACAAACTATGGGTGGTAGTTGTTTTCTTGAGCACTTAGTGTATCTTCTTTTTCTTGAACGTAAACTTTATATAATTGAAGCACCAAACACCAGCAAGAGTACAATACGGGGTGGTATTGTGGACTTTTCTGGTTCTTGGTGTTTCTTCTTTTTTTCTATTAAGATAGGTAAAAATGTCGCCGCGGCTGGGAATCTCACCCGCGAGAGTACTGTTACTAGGTTTGAACCCAGGAGCCCCGAAGGGCACAGGAGGGTCAATCCTGCGCATTGCCAGACTCTGCCACCGCGGCATACAAAAAATTTAAATAGTTGTTTCACTCCCATTACTTCAGGAGGGTCAATCCTGTGCGTGGCTCTGCCACGTTTTCTTTTTTTACCCAGCAACTCGTTTCTGTTTCAAAGCTATATACCTAAATGCTTCTCTTAGAACTAGAGCTGCCATAGGCAAGTCCTGGACTCTTAAAGAACTCGTGGTTTTCCAGTCGCCTGTTTTAGAGGCGTAACGTCTCTCAAAAGAAACAGTTCTGTACTCTACATTTTTGCCATCTTTGTCTATGGCCTTGTTCTTCCAAATTGTGGCGTTAATAACGCCTGTACTAAACCTTTTTTCAGGTGTATTCACACCTGTAGTTGTATCTTCCATATACAACACCTCCTTTTTGCTATTCGCTTTTTATTTCAATCCCCATTCAGTCTAAATTCCTGGGGAAGGAAGTATCAGTGGGAAGTTTTTCCTGGTTGGAGCTATGCAGCAAGATAACCTTTCATAAACCCCTCTTCTGCAGGATTGATCTGATCGTCTTCACAACAACTGTTTGCGCCCTGCTCAGAATATATGTCCTTTTCTTCTTCAAATTCCTGGTCTAAAGAGAAAACAGGGTATCTGTCTTCTTCAAGACCCAACCTTAACTTTAGTTTTCTTAGGTCCTCTTTTTTCATCCTACTCACCTCCAGATTTATAACCATAAATCACTAAATTGGTAATCAAATAAGTCCTCTTTGTAAGTCTTAACACTAAGGTTACGGATTTGTTTAAAGAATAAATCGCTGATCTTGTTTACATCCATTTTTTCCATATGTTTCACCTCTTTGAACATTCAGTTGTTCAGAAAGAGTAGGCAGGGAAACAGAGGGAAGGAGGAGATGCGCTCCCTGCCAGTCTTCCAAGCTGAACATCACAATAAATTAAATAGATCCTTTCCTTTAAATACCTCACGCGCACGCGTGTCCAGTGTCCAGTGGCTCTGCTGAAAGGGCTGAAACAGCTAAAAACTGGCAGCAGGAGAGCTCTAGCCACTGGACAGGGTGGTTTGTCCAGTGGCTCTAAAAAAGGCAATATTTTTAAACACCATTGCCATATTTCTTTCAGAGGTGGTGTCCATGTTTGACTTGCGTAAGATTGCGATTATCTTTGTGATAGGTGTTTTGTTTTCGATATTTGTGTTTACTTCTATAGAAGCGATTTATCCTTCTCCAGATTATGATGATTATTGTGATTTTGAGAAGTATGAAGCAAGGCCTTACCCTGTTCAAGCTCCTGAGAAGGATACAGAATGTGCTACAATTAGCCCTACTGAGGATGATAAACAGGCTTGTAAAGAGAAAGATGGCTTTATCAGGTATAAGTATGATGAGAATAATTGTGCAACTGAATACTTATGTGAAACGTGTCAGAACGAATTTGATCTTGCTTCTCAGCAGCACGGATTTGTTGTTTTTGTAGTTGCCTCTATTTTAGGTGCAATCGCAGTTGCCCTAGGAATCTATCTGCCAAAAAATAAGGATACATTGAATGAGTGGATTGGAACAGGATTTATGTTAGGCGGTTTGTTCGCATTGTTCTTTGGAACTGCACGCTATTTTGGAGACTTGCATAGGATCTGGAGACCTTTAGTAATCTTAATTGAAATGTTGATTGTTATTTTTGTTGCTTATAAAAAAATAAAAAGGTGATTAAATATGGCATTTAGTTTATATGTTAGTAAAGAGTATATGTGGATTTTCCTGGCTGTAGTTGCTGGACTATTGTTAGTTGGATGGGCTATATTAAAGTGGTTAAAGAAAAGAGAGAAATCAATGTTAACAGCGTTTTTAATCTCAGTATTCTTTGGACCTTTTGTCTATCTTTACATGGGTAGAGCACTAAGGTTTAAGATATACCTACTACTAGAGATACTGCTTGACTGGACATTTATTGGTTTAATTGTTTTCAGGCTAATCTACATAGCTGACAGTGCTCATCTTATCAAGAAAGAAAGAGCATTACAAGCAAAGGAAGAGTAGAAGTCTCGACGAGAACCACCAAAAGCCTTAAATAGTAGAGAAAGGTTTATAAAGGATAAATGCCTTTATACTAGTGTGGGAAAACAAGTAATTCTAGGCATAGTGATTTCTGAGTATTTTGTTTATGTAAAATAGGTGTTTTTATTTAAACATTGGAGGTGATTGTAGTCGTACCCATAATAATGTGCTCAACATGTGGAAGTAAGAATGTTTTATACAACAGCCATATAGGGGAGATTATATGTAGAAAATGTGGTTTGGTTATTGAAGAATATTCATTTGATATGAATGAGACCCCAAAATATAGTAGAAACAAGGATCAGCTTATGAGAAGCAGGTTCAATGTACCTAGCTCAGTATTCAGGACTACTGAAGCAGGCACATTCATTGGGTGGCAAGATTTAAAAAGATTGCCTGAACCTTATAGGTATAAGATGATTAAAGTAATAAAAAGGCAACCTTACGTACTTACTTCAACTGAACGTAATTTTGCTAGGAATATGAAGAATCTTAAGAGGCTAGCTGCTAAGATGAAAGTAGTGCCATTCATTGAGAAAGAGGCTGCACGCATCTACAAGATGGCTACTCAAGCAAGCATACTTAAAGGAAGATCAGCTAAAGAGATTATAGCTGCTTCATTATATGCAGCATGTAAACTTAACCAGACACCAAGACCTTTAGGCTATATTGAAAAGGTAACTGAGATAGGTGCAAATGATATAGCTAAATCATACAAATTTTTAATAAGAAAGCTTAAGCTAAAGATTATACCAGACGACCCTATAGATCATCTTGGTAGGATAAGATATAAGCTTAAACTTAAACCAAACATACAAACAAAAGCAATTGGCATAATTGAAAAAGCTAAAAAGAAAAGTTTAATCACAGGTAAAAACCCTGTAGCAGTAGCTGCTGCTTCAATGTATCTTGCAGCCTTTATCTCTGGCTACAAAGTTACACAAAGGGATGTAGCAAAAATAGCTAGAGTCAGTGAAGTCACAATCAGAAATAGGTACAAGGAGCTAATCCGTGGACTAAACCTACAAAGAAGGGTTCTAAAAATTAAGACTAGATAAAACACTATAAAAAGTACATAGCGATAGCTCTGTAGTACGATTTTGGTGGTAAGATTAAGTTCAAGCTAGCGTGAGCTATATAAAACATGGAGGTTGGTAAAATGAGAACCATAAAGAATTTGTTAAAGGTATTAAAGATAGGTGATGTAACTAGGTATAGGAATATGAGTGTGTTCCCATTGAAAGTTGAAGAGTACCCTAAAGTAGACTACATTACTTTAGATGAAGCACTTAAACAAAAGTTGATAGAGATTACAGAGATTAGTGAATCTGGCTCTGTACCAAAGATAAGAGTAAACAACAAATCAGACAAGAAAGTACTGATAATGGATGGAGAACAACTAGTAGGAGCTAAACAAAACAGGGTAGCTAACACAAACATACTTGTAAAAGAGAAAAGTGAAATAGTCATTCCAGTAAGTTGTGTTGAACAAGGCAGATGGCATAGCACATCAAGAGGGTTTTCTCCTAGCAGATACCATTCCTACTGTAGGTTAAGAAAAAACCTTTCTAGAGGTGTGAGTATGTCTTTAAGTACAAATTGCGATTTCGCATCTGACCAAGGAATGGTTTGGAGAGATATACGCAACAAGATAGCTAGGCACAGAGTACAATCAAGAACAAGTGCTATGGGAGATGTTTACAGAAACATGGAGAAAGAACTAAACAAGTACCTAGAGCATTTCAGATGTGTAGAAGGCCAGAACGGGTTTATTGTTTCCGTTAACGGCAAGATTGCAGGTATGGAATTTTTCAATGACCACAATGTGTTAAAGAAGAACTGGGATAAATTGATCGTAAGCTATGCAATGGATGCTCTAGATAACATTGAATCTGACTTTACACAAACTTCAATGAGAAAGATTGAAGACTTCATTAGTGAGATTGAAGAAAGCGATCTTGAAAGTTATAGTGGAGTAGGACTAGGAAAAGATGTAAGGATCAAGTCAAATAAACTTGCAGGATCCGCATTAGTTTTTGACAAAGTAGTCTTACACATGAGTGTTTTTGTGAATGAACCTGAAAACAAAGAACCAAGAAAGCCTAACTTCATCAGCAGGATTACAAACCTTAGACAACGAAGAAAGTTCGCTGGTTAATTTTTTCTTTTTTATTTTCCTTTATTTTTTAAAAAAACTCATCCTTCAGAATCAATGTCTGGCTACGTTTAGGGCCGACTGAAACTATAGAAGCTTTTATGCCAGACAGTTCTTCCATTTTTCTTACATATTTTTGCGCGTTTTCAGGAAGATCATTGAAACTCTTAACACCAGTTAGATCATCATCCCAGCCTTCCAACTCTTCGTAAACAGACTTGCATTTAGAAAGTACATCTACATCTGTAGGGAATTCTGTTATTTGTTTGCCTTCGTATTCATAAGCTACACAGATCTTTATCTTTTTTAGGTTGCTAAGTACGTCTAATTTTGTTATAGCCATTGAATCCATGCCATTGATCATAATTGAATATTTTGCAGCAACTGCATCAAACCAACCACATCTTCTTGGCCGGCCTGTGGTTGTACCATACTCTGCACCTTGTTTACGAAGAACTTTACCAATATGGTATTCATCACCAGCGTTAGCTTTTGTAAGGTCTTCATCTGTCATAGCTTCATCCTTGTTCTCTCCTTTGGTTTGATCATAAGTACCTAGTTCTGTAACTAAAGGCCCTTCACCTACTCTTGTTATGTAGGCTTTCATTATACCAATAATCCTGTTTACTTTCTTTGGGCTTATACCTGCGCCAGTACATGCACCGCCTGCAGTCGGGTTTGAAGATGTGACAAAAGGATAAGTTCCATGATCTATATCAAGTAAACTGCCTTGTGCACCTTCAAGAAGCACTTTTTTACCTTCATCATATGCTTTATTGATAATAAAGGATGTTTGTTTAACTAATGGTTTAAGTCGTTTTGCGAATTCGTTATCTGTTTCAACGAATTTTGATATCCTCATTCCATGCCTGGATACCTTCGCTGAATAGCAGGGGCCTATACCACGGCCAGTTGTACCTATTTTACCGCCTTTCTTTTTATCTTCTTCAATCTGATCCTGCTGGATTACATGTGCATTGCAGCTGATAATTAGGTTCTTATCTGTAACAGTTACACCATGTTTTTCTATACCATTGATCTCGCTTACAAGAACCTCTGGGTCAATCACAGTACCATTACCAATGATGTTTAGTTTATCTCCGTGGATTATGCCTGAAGGTATAAGATGGAATTTGTAGACTGTATCTCCTACAACTACAGTATGACCAGCATTATTACCGCCATTAAAACGTGCAATTAAATCTGCTTGCTCTGTTAAGAAATCTACTACTTTGCCTTTACCTTCATCGCCAAACTGGCCTCCAACTATAAGGACACTTGTCATTATGAAACACCCCGAGAAAGAGAATTAGGCTTTCCTTTATATAGTTTACCATCCCCAATTCATAGAATAATTAGGAGCTTCTTCTGTGATAGTAATATCATGAGGGTGGCTTTCTTTTAATCCAGCTGAGGTTATTTTTATGAACTTAGCTTTCTTTCTCATCTCTGCTATTTTATGTACACCGCAATAACCCATAGAAGACCTTAACCCGCCAATAAGTTGGTATATAACCTCTGAGACTGTGCCACGGTAAGGAACTATACCTTCTATACCTTCTGGAACTAGTTTTTTATTATCAGTAACATACTTCTGCATATACCTGTCTTTAGAGCCTTCAGCCATTGCACCGATACTTCCCATACCTCTGTAACGTTTAAACTTTCTGCCTCGGATATAAACATCTCTGCCAGGAGATTCCTTTGTACCTGCCATTAAAGAACCAACCATAACTGTTGAAGCGCCTGCTGCTATAGCTTTAGCAATATCACCTGAATACTTAATACCTCCGTCTGCGATTATAGGGATCTTATGTTTATCTCCAACCTCAGCGCATTCCTGGATTGCAGTAATTTGAGGAACTCCAACCCCGCTGATTACTCTAGTAGTACAAATTGCGCCTGGTCCTATACCAACCTTAACAGCATCTGCGCCTGCTGAGATAAGGCTTTCAGTGCCAACAGCAGTAGCAACGTTCCCAGCTATAACAGGGATATTGAATTTCTTTTTAAGCTGTTTTACAGTTGTTATAACATTCATAGAATGCCCGTGAGCTGTATCTACTACGAGAACATCAACACCTGCTTTGATCAATGCGCCTGCTCTTTTTATGCCAAATGGACCTATTGCTCCACCAACCCTTAGATGACCTACTTCATCCTTACAAGTTAAAGGGTATTCCCAGGTACGTTCAATATCCTTCATAGTGATAAGGCCTTTTAGATTACCTTGACTATCAACTACAGGCAGTTTTTCTATCCTGTTTTTGTCAAGAAGAGAGATAGCTTTTTCTACAGTTATGTTCATAGGAGCTGTTATAACCTTCTTTGTCATAACTTCCTTGATTTTAAGGTTATAATCCTTCTTAAACCTTAGATCACGACCAGTAAGTATACCAACAACCTTACCATTCTCAACAACAGGGAAACTTGCAATATTCATCTCTTGCATTATATCATTTGCTGTACTTATCCTATCTTCAGGAGAAAGTGTTATAGGATCCTTAATAATCCAGCTTGCAGCTCTTTTCACTGTTACAACTTCATCAACCTGCTCTTCTATTGGCATGTTTTTATGGATAATACCAATGCCGCCTTCCTTTGCAATTGCTATTGCCAGGTCAGCCTCTGTAACTGTATCCATAGCTGCACTCACTAAAGGAATATTGATGTTGATCTTATTTGTAAGTCTTGCTTTCAAATCCACTTCAGAAGGAAGAACATCAGACTTTCTAGGCAATAGAAGTACATCATCAAATGTTAAACCTGTTTTTATACGCATAAGCCACCCAGTTTGCTTTTTTTCATGTACGCGTTTAGTGTATAAAAAGTTTATTGTTTTTTACTTACAATGTAGGTATGGAATTTTAGAATATGTTAAAAGTCCTTCAAACTAATCTGCCCTTTTCTTTTCCTTTCTTTTACTTTTAGTTTGCTTATGTCTTGGCCTACTTGTTTTTTTACATCTAGGGCTATATTCTTGCCAAGTATCTGAGCAAGTGCAGAGGCATCTACTTTTTTTACATCAGCTAGTGTTTTTATCTTGTTTTTGTAAAGCCGTCTTGCTCTTACCCTTCCTATATTTTTTAGTTTCAATAAAGTAAGAAGCTCTTCTTTCACACCATACTTGATTCTATAACGCAGCTTAGAAAGTTCTTTTAGTATTGGCTTAAAATTGAGGATTCTAGTCATTTCTTCACAAGCGTACAACAACCAATCTGCTA
Source organism: uncultured Methanosarcinales archaeon (assembly GCA_964550525.1). GTDB lineage: Archaea > Nanobdellota > Nanobdellia > Woesearchaeales > JANQNQ01 > CAZJZJ01. The sequence continues at coordinate 16,270 of CAZJZJ010000002.1, read as the reverse complement.
GATCAAGCTTTACTCTTATCTCACCTGGCCGGATACTGTAGTTTTCAAGCAATGTTTCTTCATCATCCTCATTAACCCAATCTCTTAGGAATAAAGCTGTTTTAAAGGATGCAACATAATCTTCATATTCTGGTTCGTAGATAGAAGGCTCGTTTTCAAGAAGATAATCATAATGTTTTACAAGTTCCTCTGAGATTGTATCATATTCAGAAGTTTTAACCCTAAGCAAAGGCCGCATCTCGTTTGTATGTGAAATAAGTTGCAGGAAAGAAACCTCTTTTAGTTTTTTTATTGAGGTTGCTTTTCTTATGCCTTGGATTAAGTTAAATGCTGTCAATGGGTCAATATAGAGTTGTGCTACTCTTTGTCCAAGCAGGGTTGCTTTGTAGGTTTCGTTTCTAACCTCATCTGCTGAAACAAAATCATCTTCTTGAGTTGAGGTGATGAATTCAAACTCCACTAATAGTCTCAGCATTTTATTGATTTTAGCTTCCAATGCAAACATGTCTGCGAACTGGAAAGCCCAGAATGTTTTTGAAAAGAAGTCAAGGATTTGTTTCTTTGTTCTTACAAAACCAGTTGCAATCAATGACAATAGATAAGTTCTTAGTACAGGCTCAACTGCAAGCTTAGAAAAGATATCTTCAGTCTCTCCACAAACATAACGTTCATAGATCTCATTCTTAGCAGCTTCTGTATTAGCAAT
>CAZJZJ010000002.1:0-15554 GCA_964550525.1 uncultured Methanosarcinales archaeon | reverse complement strand
GCTTTGCTGTTCATACTCTAGCACAGGGATCCAATCCATACCCCATCTACCGCCGTAACGACGTAAAGATTTTAAGATTGTTCTAAACGCAGGAAGGTCTAATCCAGCTGCAAGCGTTGGAGTACATGCAATAATCTTTATCTTGCCTTTTCTAAACCCATCTTCTATTGTTTCCTTCTGCTTAGAAGTAAGCCCTGCATGATGAAACGCTATACCTTTTTCAACACATTTAGCTAAACGCTCACACTGTTTAGTTGGCCTTGGCAAAGCCCTTAATATCTTAGATGCAAGTTCTCGCATTGTTATATTCTTAACTCTTTTTGCAATCTCTTCAGCTGTTTTCTCTGCTGAACGCTTTGAAGTTGCAAATATTAAAGCCTGTTTTTTCAAAGCAAGAGTATCAAAAGCTAGATTGATTGCAGCGTCATCTGTGAATCGTTTTATTTTCATAAATATAGGGGGAAATTGAAAGGATATAAAAAGGTTTATTTTAGAAAAGGGCCCCTAGAAAGGCCCTGGGTCTATCTCTATTTCGTATTTAAGAGTTACTTTGTTTTTTGCAAGGTGATCTGGGATGTATATTCCAAAGAAATCTTGCACAACCTTATACAACCCTCTTTTGTTTGCTTTCTTGAACTTTTCTAGGTCTCCAGTATTAAGACCAATGACTATTCTATCACCTAACCAGAGATAAAAACTTCCAACCAGGCTGTATTGCCCCTTATATTCGCCAAAGTTAGAAGAATCTGAAAATTCTACTCTACTGGGGTTTCTTCTTAATTCTTCAAGCACAGTATCTTGATTATAATCATGAGGATACATATGCAGTTTATGTTCTTCGTCCATAAATATCTGCAGAACATTATCTTGTACTAAGTAAGGGTATTGCCTAAGATCGAGCTCATGGCATATTTCTTTGATTAATAAAGGCGTATATTTTTCCACTGCAGGTGGTTCGCGACCCATCATAACATCTACAGCTTTTATGAAATTAGATAATTTTGTCTTAGGCGAGTTTCCTGATTTTGAACCCCATGTGTTCTGTACTATTCTTTCAATATCATAACCATCTATCTTATTTGGATCAATATCATACTGGGTTCTAGTCCTGGAGCTTATTTCGCATGGACCCCATACATTGTTCCCATATAAATTTAACCAAAGTTCTTTTTCACCTGTTTCATGGTCTGTCTGATAATGAAGATTAATGTTAAATCCTAATGCTGTTTGAACACTAAATTTAAAACAATCAATAATATCAGGTGCTAATTCATAAAGCCTTTCAAACAGAGAAATAAACTTATCCCAAGTAAAGTCTTTTGGTTTTTCAAAACAAAGACAACTTCTTCCAGTATTTCTTCTATACCTGTCTATACCTAGTGAGATATAAAAAGGATCTTCAGAATCTCCGATTAATGCTGCAGCGTATAATTCTTCATCAAAACACGCTGCAACTGCCTCTCTATAACCGATTATTACTATATCATTAAGGTTTCTTTCTTTTTTATTCAAGAAAACCTTTTTTCCCCATTGCTCTTTCTTTGTTCTCATAATAAAAAAAGGAAAAAAGAAGAAGTATAAAAAGGTTTATTTCTTCTGTTCTGTCTCAAAAGTCCTACTCGCCTTTGCTTCGCAAAACACGCTCAGCAAAGTCTCCTCTGGCCTTGCCATTATTGACTGTGTCAATAATGACAACAATGGCACAGACGGCCTTTTGAGACACAACTATTTCTTCTTCGTTGTTTTCTTAGGCTCTTTCACTGTAACTGTCCATGTCTTTGTTTTACATGCTTCGTCGTCGCAAACGTAGACTCTTATCTTTTTCTTGCCTGTTGCCCTGAAGGTTCGTTTCATCTTGCTTTTGCCTTCAAGCTTGCCAAAGGTTTTGTATTTCCAGAAATACTTTAATTCATCTCCATCTGCGTCTTCTGCTTTAATCTCAAAAATTACAGCTGTCCCTTTTGCTATTGTTTTCTTTGACTTTGGCTTATATGCAAGAAGTTTTGGTGGCCTGTTTACATTGTTCACAATAATCGTGATACTCTGTTCTGCTAATAAACCTTTTGAGTCTTTAACAATAAAATCAAACCTTTGCTCTTTTGTTTCTTCTTGTGTAAACTCATAATTTGGTTTCCATTTAAAAAAAGCTTCTTCAAGTATGTGTGCGCCTGTAGCATTATCTATTTCCAGCTCTGCTTCAAAAGGTGGATTAACTATGTAATAGGTTAACTCATCTCCATCATGATCAACTGCATTTAGCTTGATCTCAATCTCTTCATTCTCGTTTACATAGAGATTAGCTGCTGCAGGGAACTCTGGAGGTCTATTGACATTACCAACTACAAAGATTATCTCTTTCTCTGCTTTTCCACCTCTACCATCAGACGCAACAACTGTAACCTTGTGGTCGCCTGCACTATCATAACTAGCCATGCCAGTGATTAGGTCTGGCCAAGGTTCGCCTTCAAATGAATAGGTTATATCATCTCCATCTGGGTCAGAGGCAAGTTCACCAATCTCAATCTTTTGACTCTCATTAAGTATAAATTCACCAACATCATTAAATACAGGTGCTCTGTTCTGGTCAACCACTATAACAACCATGTCTTGTGTAACCTCACCTTCTTTACCAACTGCTTTAAAGGAAAGCTTGTACCCATACTTATGTTTGTAACCTATTCTTCTGAGAAAATCAAAATACCATTCTCTTACAATCTCAACCTTATCATTACTTGGTGTCCAGGAAAAGGTTTTACCGTCAAAACTAGCTTCTTCAGGCATTTGAACTGCAGAAACATCTACAGGGGTGCCGTCTGCTTCCTCTGCATTAACCTCAAAAGTAAGTTGTTCGCCTTCTTTAACTTTTTTGTTTCCAAGATCAGAGGTAAACTTAGGCGGCAATGCCTTGTTCAAAATCTCAATCTTAACTGCTTTCACAGTCTTAAGACTGCCATCAGATGCAGTAATCGTAACTGTATATGTACCAGCATCATTATAACCTGTTTGATACCTATCAGATTGCATCCAGCCAGAATAAGTTACTGTAACTTTATCTCCATCTGGGTCTGTAACCTCTGGCTCTAATTTAACTAAATCACCTTCAGTCACAGTAATACCGTCATACATCTCTACTAAAGGAGCACGGTTTTCTTTTTTAGTTGGTTTTATTTCTTCAGGCTCTTCAGGAGGAGTTTCTTCTTCTTTTGGCTCTTCTTTAGGTTCCTCTGGTTTTTCTTCTTCAGCTGGCGTAGTTTCTTCTTCCTTTTTTTCTTCTTCTTTCTTTTCTTCTATAGGTTCTTCTTTTTTTTCTTCAGGCTCATCAGGAGGAGTTTCTTCCTTTTTCTCTTCTTCTTTAGGTTCTTCCTTTGGCTCTTCTTCAGCAGGCGGTGCTTCTTCTACTTTTTCTTGTGGTGGTGCTTCCTCTTCTTTCTTTTCCTCCTCTTTAGGTTCTTCAGGTGGAGTTTCTTCTTCCTTTGGCTCTTCTTCTAATTCTTCAACCACGTTTACAGTAGCCCATTTAATAGAAAGAGAATCAAGTATTCGAAAAGTACCCACTGTTTCAAATGTGAATTCGAATTTTTCATCTTTAACAAGGGTAGGGCTTTTGAATAATCCTTTATTCTTTTCTATCAATAGATGTTTTCTATCGTCTTTAATTACCCACACAACAGTTGAGCCTTTTTTCACAGTCAATTCTTCTGGAGTCATGCCTTCCTTTGCAACAAAAACCTCTAATCCTTTTGGAACTGGTTCTGGTTCTTGCTCTTCTTCTTTTGGTTCTTCTTCTCCTGGCTCTTCAACTACTACTACAACTTTTTTTGTCACAGTTGATTCGCCGTCAGAAGCAACTATCTTGATTTCATACTCACCTGCATCTCCAGCTTCAGTCTGCCATTTGCCTTCTTCATCCAAAGGCTCTGAAAATGTATAAGTAAGTTCAACATCATGAGTCTTTGCCTTTGGCTTCAGGTTAACAAGTTCACCTTCTTTAACCACAACCCTCGGCAATTCAGCACTAACTAAAACTAAGCTCAACAATAGAATACTAATTAACAATACACCTTTTTTCATTGTAACACCCCTCCCCTCTTTTAGACCTAAAAAAGAGTTTTGATATATATAGTTTACTGTGTTTTGCCCCTATTTTATACTCGAAAAAGAGTGATGAAAACAGCAGAAAAAATAAATATGGTCCCGCCGAGACACTCAGTAAAACTGCGTTTTTCTGGTGTGTTAAACACAGTTAAACATTTGAACTCGGGACCACTCGATTTCTATTCTCAAAGAGATATCAGTCGAGCACTCTAACCAGACTGAGCCACGGGACCGTAAACATAAGTGAGAAACAGGGGCTTTATATAGTTTATGGTGGACTACTTCCTCTTCTTCCTCACAAGCACAGAATTAATTGTATTCCTGTCCATTTCTCTGATCTTAATCTCGCATCCAGGGAACTTAAGTTCTTCATCTTGTTGAGGGATTCTGCCTAGGTGGTGCAAGATATAACTTGCAATTGTATAAGGAGCATCTTTTTCAGGCAACTTAAGCCCGCATTTAGTGTTGATTTCATCTATGTCTGCCCTGCCTTGTACAACAAATGATTTCTTGGAAACCTTTCTTACCATAGGCTCAATCTTCTCAGTTTCATCAATGATCTCTCCTACAATCTCTTCCAAAACATCCTCAATTGTAACTAAACCAAGGTTAGTGCCGAATTCATCAACAACAATTGATATATGCCTCTTATTGCGCTGGAAATATCTAAGCAGAGAATCTAGTTTTTTTGTAGCAGGTACAAATAAGATAGGCCGTATTATTTTCTTAATTGTTTTATTGCCTTTCCTGAGAAGAGCTTTTTGTACGTCCATTATATGTACAAACCATTTGATATTATCTAGATTGCCTTCATGAACAGGTAGCCTTGAATGACCTTTTCTATAGAATACCTTTGCAACATTCTTAATCTTGCTATTGATTGAGATACAATGCATCTTGTTGCGGGGAGTCATTATATCTCTGGCTTCCAAGTCATTAAACTTAAAGATACGATGTATCATCTGTCTTTCATCTTCTTCAATCTGGCCTGCTTCATGGCCTACAGCTACAAAAGTTTTGATTTCATCCTCTGTTACAAGAGGTTTTTCTTTAGGATTAGGCATCAGAAGGTTAGTAAGGCCTTCGAAAAGAATAATTATAGGGAACAAAACAAATTCAATAGTTAAGATTATTTTCCCAACAAACAAAGCAATCTGCTCATTATACCTTGTTGCTAAGGATTTTGGAGTGATCTCACCGAAAATAAGGATCAATAAAGTCATAACTCCAGTTGCTATACCTACAGCGTAACTCATTGAGAAATCAAAAGCCAAAGAGGTTGCAAGTGCAGATGCACCAATATTTACGACATTGTTACCAATAAGGATAGTAATCAAAAGTCTCTGCGGTTTTCCTTTAAGTTTTTCAAGTGTCTTAGCTCCTCTGACCTTTTTCTTAAGAAGATGTTTAATCCTTAACATACTTAAAGAGAAGAATGCAGTTTCTGTACCTGAAAAGAATCCTGATAAGATAATCAGAACAATTAAAGTAATAATTTTATTTTGAATTAACATAATCCCCCTCTTTTTTACTTAAGTATATCAGCTACAGCTGCGCTCATTGAAGCTGGAAACGTGACAATTACAACCCTTTTAAAAGATAAAATCCAATCTGTAATCCAAGGTGTTCTTTGAATTAAACCAAGTAAGGCTGCTACAACCAAGTACGAAAAGACATAGGTAGCAATAACTCTTTTAATATATTCATCACGATGATTCTTTATGCCATGCTTGTAATAGTTGTAATAAACAAACACTGCGATAAAAAGTAATGAGAACAACAGAAGAATAAGTACGTTTGTTAAAGGCAAAGATTCACCTAAACGCCATGTTTCCTCTGTGAAACCTACTGGAACAGCTAAGATAGCTGCACCAATCATAATCTGAAGAATATCTGTAATATGGAATTCTACCATTAAAGGAGACATAATCTTATGCAATACCTTACCTTTATGGTCATGCACAGTAACTATCTCTTTAAGCTTACCTGCAATCCTAACTACGCGTCTCTTAGTCTTAAGCTTCTTATGCTTCTTACGCTTCTTGCGCTTCTTTCTAACCATTTTACCCCTTTTTTATCAATTATAGGATTAGGGGTTTATATATGTTTTGATAGAAAATTTTATAAACTACCCCCTATAGCATATTTAATTAAGCCCCTGTAGCTTAGCAGGTAGAGCGTGCGGCTGTTATCCTTCTGGAAAGAAACCGCAAGGTCACCAGTTCGAGTCTGGTCGGGGGCGTTTTTTTTATACAATTTCTCCAACTATACTTCTAAGCATATGTCCGACTACTTTCACATCATAGAATTCATTTAAAGGAAGCTTCTTCTTAATGCCAACTATTAAAGGGTATGTGCCAATCTGCCTGCCAAAAGTAGTGTTGCCGTCATGGATCTCTGTGCGTACATTCTTAAGAATAGTGCCAACAGGTACAAGCTTCTTAAGCATTGGATTATCTATCTTCTGCCGAATCTCATTACGCCATTTCCAGTAATATTTTTTGTTTTTTCGAATGAATTTATTACCGCATTCTTTTTCCATCTGTGTGCCTGGGAAAATAGCAACCTGTCTGATATTAATGCGCCTTAATAAAAGCCCCTCATCAAGTATCTTTTTTAGGTAAGACATGTTTGATTCATGTGTTTTCTTGGATTCATTCTTAAGTCCAAAAAGAATGTTAATCCCAGGGATAAATAATGGCAAACCATTTTCTCCGCGTTTAGAACCGTATTTATTAATCAGCTTAATAGCTTTCATTGAAATTTCTGGGTTTGAATTTAAGTTATTAGCTATAGCCACTTCAGCGTCAAAGGTCTCAACACCTAATGCAGCTACATTCCCGCTTGTACAATACTTTGTAACTAGTTTGATTTTTTCCTCTGTTACAAAAGCAGGATCAATATTATCAATATGCAGGGTTTCAATATCACAACTCTTTCTTATGCTTTTCAGCATTTCTTCAAGATCCTTTTCTTTCCATAAAAAGAAATCTGATTGCTTGCCTAACCTAAAATGTTTTACACCTTGCTTGTTTAATGCTTTTATCTCTGCTACAATATCCTTGATTTTCCTGAACTCAAGTTTGTTTTTCAAAGGTTCTGTGCAGAAAGAACAAGGAATTCTTTTTTTGCAGCCACGTGAAGTTTCAATCTCAGCAATTACTAAATATGGGATCTGTTTAACAATCTCTGCACCTTTTACAGCTAATTTTGCAATCTCATCAAAATCATGTACAAGGTCTGCTTTGATCTCATTGAATATGTCTAAGTCCGGTGTTTCAGCAAACTTACCTCCTTCAAGGCTTGTACCATATACAGCTGGGCCAGTTAGTATTTTTTTGCATTTTAGGTCTTTGATTATACTATTTACTTCCTTCAATGTACCTGGCAATGCAGAAAGGTATTTCCCAGGTGTATGCACGCCAAGGATTACAATCAATGTATCTGTATTGTCTAATATTGCTTTGATGTTGTTGGAGTTCTTTGTAAGATTATAGATCTTGATATTAGTCTTATGGCTGATTTCTTTCTTTTTTTCATCTAGATTATAGTATTTCAAGAACCTAAGATCATCTATTGTGATATAGGTTGCATCCTTGTACTTACCTGCTATATACCTTGGATACGTGCCTAGATAAGGCGGTACTCCTAAGCCAGATGGTTCATCTGTATAGCAGTCTAAAATAGTGATTTTCATGCTAAAAACAGAGAAAATAAGGGAATATAAAACTTTCTATTTGGAAGAAGAGTATAGTTACCACCAAATTCTGAGAGGAGTGCTAGCATATTGCATATTTTTCAATTCTTCCAATTTCTCTTCTATTTCTGGTAGTGCTCTTTCAGCTTTGGCTTTGTCAAAATTGGATGCAAAGGCTTCTAAAAATGGAAAGAAATCATTTCCTTTATACCTTCCAGAACCACCTAGTTCATTCAATTCAATAACTGCAACAGTTTGATCTTCATCCAATATTCCAAAGTCTACAACGTAACCCCACGGTAAAATACTTTTATGTGCTTCTGCAAATTTTTGTGCAGTTTTACTTACCTCTTCAGGGATTTCATGTACTTCATGTAAATCATTTCGAGCAATACTAGTAACTCTTCCATCTGCAACCCAACATCTGTATTCTATTGTGAAATAATTTCCTTTCATCCCCCCTGCCCATTCCGCAACAAAATCAACAGGCTCAGAGACAATAAAATAATCTATTTGATATTCATCCCTATCTAAATAATATTGAAATTTTTTTCTAACTGGAGAACCATCCCCAACTTCAACATCACAAGCAAGACCATTATCTATTTTTACCATTGGTTTAATAAAAACTCTATTAGTAGGTTGATCTCTTTTAATTCTTAATGGAGCATATTTAGTTGAAAATTCACGAGAATAAGGTATTAATAACTCTGTGTTTACTGAACCATCTTCTGGAAACAATTCATTTACAGCAACAATACCAACTTTTCTGTGTGTAAATGAAGGATCAACAATCTCAGGCCATCTTTCTATTTGTCTTCTATCTTGACTAGATACTAAAGGGACTCCCCCTAAATGAGCAATATCATCAGAAGTCATCATTTCACTACGAATAAAATATTCAAAACCATCAAGAGATTCAATTTCTTCAGGTCGTCTAAATTTAGTTTGTGATATTCTTTGTTCTGCGGGGACTCCATCTTTTATTTGTTGTATTAATAATTCAATAGAACCACCTTGTCCGCCACCTAAAGGACGGAGGGATTTAGAAACATAACCTTTGTCTAAACTTCTTTCTCTTAAAAATACAGGGATTCCCCCTGCATGTGCTATTTGTTCTTCCATCCACATATCTTGTAGTACATGAATTGCATTTTTATTGAAATTGTAATTCATTTGCCACCATTTCACATCATCATATACAAGTGCTCTTTCGAGTGTCATAAAGAAGGGAATTTTAAGGAGTTATATAAAGGTTATTGGCCCATCATTATAACCCTCCTAGAAACAACAAAATATATATATGGTTGGCTTATCCTAGATGGTATATGTTGGGGGCAACAATATACACTTTAATCGTTGTAGCTTTGTTTTATATATTGTATTTGGTGTTCAAGCAATTCTACTTTCTAAGGGATCCAGTTAGGGCTATCCCGCATGGAGATAATCTAGTTAGTCCTGCTGATGGTAAAGTGATACAGATACTTGATACAGGAGATAAAGAGCTAAAAATCAAGAAAGGCTTGTTAGGAAAGATTGAGGCTATGTGCTCAGATATTGCTAAAGAATGTTATGTAATCTCAATATTCATGTCACCGCTGAATGTGCATATTAACAGAACACCTATGACAGGGAAAATAATATCAGTTAAACATACTAAAGGCAAGTTCTTCAATGCAGGTAACTTAGAGAAGTCTTTAATGAATGAAAAGAACGAAATTATTATAGAGAATAAAAAGATCAAGATAAAAATAATCCAGATTGCAGGTTTTTTGGCAAGAAGGATTGAATGTTTTGTTAAAAAGGATCAAAAGATCCTTAAAGGACAGAGAATTGGCTTAATTAACCTTGGTTCACAGGTTACAGTTATTATGCCGAAAAAAGTTAAACCAGCTATTAAGATTGGGCAAAAAATTAAAGCAGGCAGTTCAATCATAGGCTATCTCAAATGAAAAAGAAGATTAAAGAAAAGATAAAGAAATTCAAAGATAAAAGAAAGAAAAGGAAGCTTAGAGTACCTATTACTCTAACTTTACTTAGGATTGTGCTTTCACCTTTAGTATTATTAGCAATACTCTCAGAAAAAACAAACATTGCAATAATATTGTTCTTATTTGCAGTACTTACTGATTTCTTAGACGGCTATTTTGCAAAGAAAAGAAAACTAAGGACAGAACTTGGGAAAATACTTGACCCTGTAGCAGACAAGATACTGATTAATTTCACGTTGTTTGGGCTTGTTTTAAAAGGCAGTTTACCTATATGGGCACTTTTTGTATTCTTATGCAGAGATATATTGATTGTTCTTGTAGGATGGGTGCTTATATTCAGAAAAATAAAGAAAACATTTAAGCCAACTACCTTAAGTAGGATAAACACTTTCTTACAGATCTTAACTATTGTATTGATCTTTATTAAGTCTAATTATTTCTGGTACGCTTTGTGGCCTACATTGGCTTTCACAGTTATCTCAGGGTTTGATTATCTGTTTAAGTTAAGGACTAAACCCAAAAAAATAAAGACAAAGGTTGTGCCTGCACAGAAACTTACAAAATTGATTAAACTTCCTGATTATATCACCATGTTGAATGTAGGTTCAGGGTTGTTGAGCATAATCTTCTCATTCAATAAACAGTTTGGGATTGCTGCAATATTTTTAATAGGTTCAGTTGTTTTTGATTACTTTGACGGTAAAGTAGCAAGAAAGATGAGAAGGGATGAAGAGTTTGGTAAAGAGCTTGATTCACTTGCAGACATTGTGTCTTTTGGAGTTGCACCTGCAGTATTTGGCATCAGTATTAACCAAAACCTAACCTCATTAATACTTATCTTTGTATTCCTGTGCGCTGGTATACTAAGGTTGGCTAGATTCAATATTACTGATATGGAAGGTGTCTACCAAGGTATGCCTATTACTTTTAGTGGGGTTTTTATACCTCTTGCATATTTTATTAATGTGGAAGCAAGATTTTTCCCTTACATATACCTAGTATTAGCTATATTGATGATAAGCCCTTTCAGGCTAAAAAAGGTGATTTAAAGTGTGGTTGTTTATTTTCAATTGTTTTTATTTCATGCTGCCAGCATATTTCGCTAACATGGCACCTGTTATGATGAAGAATACATTTAGATTTTTAGCTAAACCTATAGATTTAAATCTAAGATTCATGGGCAAGCCTTTGTTCGGCAAGAACAAAACTTTTCGCGGGCTAATCTTTGCTGTGATCTTTGCTATGATTATATTTTACATCCAGAAAACAATTGGTTATAACAGTATTATTGATTATTCTCAGTATAGTTTATGGTTAGGTTTTTTATTGGGTTTTGGCGCGATTATTGGTGATTTAGTTGAGAGTTTTTTCAAGAGACAACTTAATATTAGTTCAGGCAAGCCATGGATTCCGTTTGACCAGATTGATTTTGTACTAGGCGCTTTGTTTTTTAGCTTGTTTGTTTTTTTGCCAACTTGGCAAGCAGTTGTAACGATTATTGTGATGAGCCCAGTTCTGCACATAATTGTAAATCATTCTGCTTATTTTCTACGGATAAGAAAAGAGAAGTGGTAGTTAGTCTATTAAAGGCCTAATCACTCTCTTACTAAAAAAACCTAGTGTACCGCTTAGCCAGCCTAATGCAATGCTTCCACCGACTTTAGTTTGTTTTGTTTTCAAGGCTTTCTCTAGGCTGCCTTCAAAGATTGTATAACCTTTGCCTATGTCAAAAGGGAAATGCGCATCTGAGCCGCCTGTTGTTGCTATGTTTAGTTGTTTGGCTTTTTTCTGTGCCCAATAATTATCAAAAGGCAGCATCCTTGAGTTGAATGTTTCAATTGCATCTATCTTGTTAAGAAGTTTCTCTATAGGATACTTAAACCTTAGATGGGGCATTGCCCTGTAAGGATGAGATATACTGATTAAAGCACCTTGCTGTCTAGCTTCATCTATGACCTCAAAAAGGTTTTTTGATTTTATCTCTTCATTTAGGTAGAATAAAAGCAGTTCTCCTTTATTTGTCCTTACTTCTGCGCCAACTATGACTTCAAAATCCTTATCTGTATTGAGTTTTTTCACATCTAAACCGCCTTGGATAGTGCCGTGGTCTGTTACAGCTATCCCATTGAAACCCTTTTTCTTAGCTAATTTTAGGATTGTAGCTGGCTTAAGTATACCGCATTTAGAGTGATGTGTGTGCACATGTAGGTCGTATTTCATTTTTCTAAGAATTAAACCATCTTTAGTTTTCCAGTGACCTTATCTATCTTCTTTGTTTCATCTGGGCCAATTGCACAGCATGTAACAGTGCCAGGTTTTACAGTTGTCCTGCCTGCATCTGTGATAATTGATGTTTTCAAACCGAAATCTTTAGCAAACTGCGCAAGATTGTATAGTTCTTTCTTGTCTTTAATCTTAAGTACAACCTTTTTCATGCCTTGTTTACGCCATTCCTTGACTATCTTTTTGTTTGAGTTAAGTACAGCTTCTACAGCAGCATGCGCAACCTGTGAGCAAGCTTTACCTGTTGGCAGCTTAAGGTCTTTTCTAATTAGGATTACTTGTTTGTATTCCATGTTAAGGAATTATTATTAAAGAAGGTATTTAAAGTTATTGGTTTTTGGATTGATTCCAAAACTCTGTCACTTCGTGTTGAGAAACTCCGTTTCTCTGCCAGATTAGTTTCACTGCGTGAAATAATCTTCCTTGAGTTTTTGTTTTAGACTATATATAAAAAATACTTAAAACAAAAACATTTAAATAGTATTGAAACGAGAATATATACAAAAAAGAGGTAATTACATGTTTTTCAAGAAAAGAAAGAAACAGGAACATATTGATATTGATAAAGAGTTGGTTGGGATTAATGATTTCCTTAAACAAGCTCCTTCTGATGTAAAAAAGTTAGTCAAGGTTATTAGTGATTTCAATAAAGTTAAAAAAGGGCATAGTATTGAAAGCAAGGTCAAGAGATGGGATAAAGTAATGCAAGCTATGGAATTCTTTCAAGAGGATACAGATATAACTGGCGAAAGAGTAAAAAAGGTTGCTGATGCGCTTAGGAAAGAAGCTAAAAAAGGTAAAGTCAGCAAAGAAGTCAAAGATATTCTCAAGAAAGACATTAAATGGAACTTCGATTGGTAGAAAAGTTTATATATAAGTGGTTTATCCTATTTTAAACATGGTTGTAGACAATAAGATTGGATATTGTACTGTTTTTACTAATTATACAACCACAACAGCGTAAAGCTGTCATTGTTTCTTTCTAACCAAGAATTCTTAGTTTTGGTTCTTATTAAGATTCTTGTTAGAGAAACAGTAACAAACAAAAATCCAAGGGTTTTTTAGGTTACCTAAAAAAAACGGTAACCTTTATAAACAAATAAGACGGAGGTCAATTGAAAATGGTAAAAATAAAGTTCCCAGATGGCTCAGTTGAAGAGTTCAAGAAAGGCGTCACTGGGCTGGAAATTGCGAAGTTCATTTCAGAAGGCTTGGCTAGAGTAGCTATAGCTATAAAAGTGAATGAAGAGCTGCAAGATCTAAGTAAACCTATTGAAAAGGATGCTTCTGTTAAGATCATTACTTTCAAGGATAAAGAAGGAGTAGAGATATTCAGGCATAGTACTGCACACTTAATGGCACATGCTGTGGTTGAATTATTTCCTTACGCAAAACCAACCATAGGCCCTGTAGTAGATGAAGGTTTTTACTATGATTTTGATCATGAACCTTTCAAGCCAGAAGACATTGAAAAGATAGAGAAAAAGATGAAAGAGCTGGTTAAAGAAAAGATACCTATAGAAAGGATTGAGCTTAGCAAGAAACAAGCTCTAGAGATGTTCAAGGATAACCAGTACAAGATAGAGATGATTAATGAGCTTGAAGAAGACAAGATCACTGCTTACAAACAAGGTAAATTTGTTGACCTTTGTAAAGGCCCGCATGTACCTAACACTAAGATGATTAAAGCTTTCAAGCTAACAAAGATAGCTGGAGCTTATTGGAGAGGAGATTCTAAGAATAAGATGCTTACTAGAATCTATGGAATTGCTTTCCCAGATAAAGAAGATCTAAAGAAATACTTACATTTAATTGAAGAAGCTAAGAAACGTGACCATAAGCTTATTGGCAAGCAGATGGAATTGTTTAGTTTCCATGAAGAAGGTCCAGGGTTTCCGTTTTTCCATAATAAAGGCACTTTTGTTTTTGACAAGCTTGTTAGTTTCATGAAGAAAGAGATGATTAAAAGGGATTATGAGATTAACAAGACTCCAATCATCTTAAATAAAGAACTATGGCTGCAATCTGGGCATTGGGATCATTACAGGGAAAGCATGTATTTCACTAAGATTGATGAAAAGGATTTTGCTGTTAAGCCTATGAATTGTCCAGGTAATATTCTGGTGTATAAGTCAAGGTTGCATTCATATAGAGAGCTGCCTATCAAGGCAGGAGAGTTTGGGTTAGTGCATAGGCATGAACTTAGCGGTGTTTTGAGCGGGTTATTCAGAGTTAGGTCTTTTGTCCAGGATGATGCGCATGTGTTTTGTAGTGAAGAGCAGCTTGAAGATGAGATCATTGCACTTATGGATTTTATTGATTACATATACCAATCTTTTGGGTTTAGGTATAATGTAGAATTATCTACTCGGCCTGAAAAAGCTTTAGGCTCTAAAGAGGTCTGGGATCTGGCAGAGAAATCTCTTGAAAACGCTATGATGAAACGTAAGATGAAGTATAAGATCAATCCAGGGGAAGGTGCATTCTACGGTCCTAAGATAGATTATCATCTTAAAGATGCGATCGGTAGAACATGGCAGTGTGCGACAATACAGGTAGACTTTTCTATGCCAGAAAAATTTGACCTGCAGTATGAAGGTAAAGATGGCAAGAAACATAGGCCCGTAATGGTACATAGGGCAATCTATGGTGCTGTTGAAAGGTTTATGGCTATACTTATTGAACACTTTGCAGGCAAATTCCCAATGTGGTTAAGCCCTATACAAGTCAGAGTATTGAGTGTGTCTGAGAAAACTGCAGATTACGCTAGCAAGATAGGCAAAAAACTTAAAGATTCTGGTTTAAGAATGGAGATTGATAACAGATCTGAGACTGTGAACAAGAAAATAAGAGAAGCTGAGATTGCACACGTGAATTACATTTTAGTAGTTGGTGAAAGAGAAAAGAACAGCAGGACTGTGAATGTAAGAACTAGGAAGAACGAGATACTTGGTGAGATGAGGTTAGCTGATTTCATCGATAAATGCCATAGAGAAGTTAAGGAGAAAAGGTAGATGGTACTTGACAAACTAGGAGATTCATTGAAGAACACGTTGCAGAAGATAGCTAAAGCTGTATTCGTGGATGAAAGCCTTGTTAATGAATTGGTTAAAGAGATTCAGCGTGCTTTGCTGCAATCAGATGTTAATGTCAAATTGGTTTTCGAGTTGTCTAAAGAGATTAAGGATCGTGTTCTAAAAGAAGAAACACCTGCAGGGTTGACTAAAAAAGAATACTTGATTAAGGTTGTTTACGATGAATTGGTTAAGTTTTTGGGTGAAGAGCAGCATGTTATTAAGATTGCAAAAAAACCAACCAAACTAATGTTAGTTGGATTGTTTGGTTCAGGTAAGACCACTTCTATAGGTAAACTAGGTAAGTTTTTCCAGAAAAGAGGGCATAAGGTTGCTTTGATGAGTACAGATACATGGAGGCCTGCAGCTTATACACAATTACAGCAATTAGGTAGTAGGATTAATGTGCCTGTT
>CAZJZJ010000001.1:0-111378 GCA_964550525.1 uncultured Methanosarcinales archaeon | reverse complement strand
ACAGGCATAAATCCCGTACCAAAATCATAGATATCATAATTATTGACGTTTCTTGGAGCATAACATTTTGTTGAGGCCCTTGTAACATACACATCTGATTTACAGGGGCTTACTAAAAAAATTCTTTGTCTAGCTTCTCCATCAAGGTCTATCTCAATAAAAGAATTATCTACATCTGAACTAAGTTCAAGTCCTAAATCATTACCTTGTAGCATTGAAGGTGTATTTAGGTACAATGTGTTTTTTCCTTGTGGTTTCCACTTCTCATTCATACTATCCTGTCTACTAGAGATAATACCTAAACCCACAATAGTAAAGATCCTATGATTATTAACAAATTTTGATAGGCTTGCTCCTGCCTTTACTGTTTTCCCAGTTAATTTTGCTGTGCCAGATGCAATTGACGTAAGTCCTCCGGGATTAAAAGGTATCTTTGAAACTGCACCATAGGCTTTTTCACCAACAGCACCAACTGTTTCTGATAATGCTGTTGCTTTTGCAGTGATTTGGTTGAATATATGTTTTGGGTTTGATGTTAACACGTCCTCGGCAATCTTAATACCTTCAGCTGAATTTGCAAAAGCTTCAGCAGATTTAACTCCATTTTCCATGACTTTTTTTAGCTGATCTTTGGTTAAACCCATAGAATTAAGTTTTGCCAATCTCTTTGCTTCCTGCTCCACCCATTCTCCCATCAACTCCTTATCTAATCCACCAAGACGTACCATATGTGAATATATTTGTTTGAAAGAGGTTTGTTTAATTACAGATTCTATCTGTTCTTTGGTGGCTGTTTTGACTATATCACTAACTAGATCTTTTGATTGTGTGGCTAGAGCTTCAGCAAACTTTATTTTTGCCCTTTCATACATTGCTTTATTAAAAGCTTTCTGGATCTGCTCTTCTGTAGCTTCTGCAAAAGCCTTTTTGCCCATCTGCTTTGCAGCAATCTCACTAACCTCGTCCTTAGCCTCATCAGATAATACCCTAACATACCAATTTAACTCTGTGAATAATTCTGATCCTTCAGTCACACCATCTAATACCCTTCTGAAAAAGCCCCTAGAAGCCTGATACATTGCACCGTAATTATTAACAGTACCACCTTTTAAGTATTTTGATAACATAATTAGATAATCATCAGCGTTTTGTTCTGTAACTACCCCACCTAACCCCAATAAAGCTTCTTTTCTGACTAACATCTTTTTTCCCATGCCTTCTATGGTTTCATCACCATAAACAAAAATAAAGCTTTTTACAGCTTTCTCATAGGCTTCTTCACCCATCTCTCCTGCAGCGTGCTTAATTACAGCTTTAGCAAGCTTTTTTCTTGCTGCTTTCTTTGCTATATTTTCTACAAACTTGTTTGGGCCCATGATAAATGTTGTAGCTGCACTAAGAAACATCACTGGGCTATACCAGCTTGTCATATCTACTTTCCATGACGCATCTTCACCTTCAGGAAAGGCTTCATAATAAAGAAGATATTTTGGATCACCTAGACCAGATAACCAATTATCTGCAATGCTTATTTCAGGGATCTCTTGTGGTAACTCAAAACCTTGAACACTGCAACCGTATCTGGATGTTTGTTGTTTAGCTATTGGGCAATCTTTGTCCCTATTGTTAGTTAATACAAGTTTCTGCAGTTCATTAACTTTTGCACCATTATTCACACATATAAAAAAAGAATCTCCCATATTAATTTTGCCTCCAGTGTTTTTACATTTTAGTTTTCCTGCAGCTTCTCTTGCAACCACTTTTTTTTCAACTGGAGCTGTTTCTACTAGCAACCTCTTAAGTGTACTACACTCTACCTTAAGGTTATTAGAGTTGGCTATAATCTCTGCACAATGAACATTATTGTTGTTGTCTGGAGTAAACTTTTCATTGTGATTCTCTGTTCGTTTAAACTTTTCCCAACAAGAAATAATCTCATCTATAACCCTATAATCCATAGATAAAACTAAAACATCATTCTCCTTAATGTTCTCTGTATAAACTCTCGGGTCTATCTCTCCTTCATGTTGTCTAAAGTATTCATCGCCGCATTCTATTGATGGTTTTTTTGCTTCTTCAACAGTTATAGCTGATACTCCCCAAAATTTTTCTTTGATCTCTTTGCAAGAACCTTCTATAGGAGAAAGATATATATTATTTCCGGTAACACCATCATCACCACAAACAAGCATTGTTTCTGAGTCAAAAGCACCTTGTTCAACATAATATTGCTTTATGTAAGTTTCTGTACCCTCCTTTCCACTTTTAAATACTGTGGCTAAACCATTCTGTTGTGCCCATAAAATAAGTTCTTTTTCGTTTACTTTTTCCTTGTCCGTAAGCTTAATCTCGCCACAGAAAATGCTATCATCCTTATAGGCGTTGAACATTGTGGATGAATCAAGTACAGAATCAAATTTATTCTTACAATTTTTTATCAAGTTACCCAACTCACTAACAGAATTAATCAAGAAAACTTTTTGCTTCTCTTCAGGCTTCTCTTCAGTTTCACCACCAACCACCTCTTCTACTGCACTAGCATCTTCTGTGTCACGTGCACTAAATTCCTGCATACATGCTTGTTCTTCCCCAGATGCAACTGTGTTCAAAGCGCATGCAAGTGCGTTCATAGAATATAGAGCAGTCCTATCGTCTGGATCTTGACCTTCAACATAAGGCACGTAATCCTTTTCCCATTGGCCTGCTGCTTCTTTCAACTCTTTACTAGTAGCCATTAAAGCTTTGAAAGGGTTGAGGGTTATGTCTCCGGTTATAATGTTGATCATGACACCTATAACTAGAAGCCCGATTATTGCCCTGATTATGTTAGAAACTACTGGACTAACCCCTCTTTTTCTTAGAGATATCATGTTTATACAAACCAATCTTTCATCTGTCCAATTATATCATGGATCTTACCTTGGGATACAAATGCCATGTAAAGCATCACAGCTAATATAATTAACCCCAGGATCATCCCAACAATATAGTACCATGCAATTGCTTTTTTATGAAGTTTCATTTTAATTCGCCAGATATGTACAATGAGTTTCAACATTTTGATATGGAAGGATATACATTGAGTTATAAGGTTCTGTTTCTTCTTCTTCATTACTTGTAGTTCCCCAACTTGGGACAAACTTTTCAAAAAACTTGCCAGGTTTCATCCTATTTATTCTTACAAAAAGCACAGCCAAAGGCTCTGAAACAGAGTAATCATAATTATCATAGATATCTTTAGTAGAAGAACCAGCTTTTAGGTATTCTCTATAAGAATAGCCGCGAGTAGGTGGAACTCCGTTCTTATTAAGCCAGTCTTCCATAGATGTAATAATATAGCCCTGATCCTTAAAATATTCTCTTAATTCTTCCTCAAACTTGACACGTGAACATACTACACAGAAACGTGGTGGGTCTTTCATACCTATATTCCATAATTTAAGGTAGTCTGGCCAATATTCTATTTCTTTTTCATATCCAAGCGGTTTCCACCATTCTGCAAACAGATTAAGCTCACCTTTACCAAGTTTTTCCCAGCACCGTTTCATATGCGTAGCAACAATCTCGTTTAAAACAAATTCATCCAGAAGTTTATCTTTTTCATCGCCTTTAACACTACGCATAGTCTCTTCTGGCCATTTTTCAAACTGTTGATCTTTAAACTTTTTATTATGGTTTGCTATAGTTTTCTCAGCTTTTCTCCTGCCTGACTTAAGATCTTTTAATTTTACTGTTTCAAAATTTATTGGGCATTTGAGTTTTATGGTTTCTGTTCCGAATGTTTTAGTATGTGCATTAGCTATGGCGCTCATTGCACAGGTTCGATCCTCACCAGAATACCTTAAATACTGAAGCAAAGGCTTATAAGCTCCGAAGAGTATTATAAATACCACAAGTGTTATAATTGCTATAACTATCTGTTCTGTTGTAAGTTCTGCACCTTTTTTATTCATTTTGTGAATATTCCCACAATATTCTTAACAATCAGCCCAACAGCTGCAAATGCAAATAGGATCAGCACTATAACTATTAGTGTTTTCCAGAATACTGCTACGCCTCTTTTCCCTCGATTAAACATATGTATGTAATTCTATTGTTTATATATAAAAGTTTCGGAAGAATTAAAGAAAAAAAGACTATTTCTTATAACCGCAACAAACACCATCACATTCAAACTTACCTACAACTGCACCTTTGTTTTTCTCGCATACTTCTTTATTGGATACACAACCTGTGTTCTCTTTGAAAACACCGGTTTTACTAACACTATCTTTAAGATTTGAGCACTTATCTGACATACCTCCAAGAGTCTTGTGTTTTGTTAGAAGGAGCTTTCCTTCACCAGAAACCTCTTCAAGCGTACCGCCAAAACCACCCATCTTATCTGAGAATATTACTACAAGAACAACCAACACTATAAGAGCAATAGCTGCGACAATTATTACATTAAGTGATATTCCCTGTGCTTTTTTATTTAACATAGGTATATTACTATAGTGTACATATATAAAAGTTTTGGTTTAAAGAAAGAAAAAGTTATTTTGTTACACAACAAACTTGGCCAGTAGTACAACCCATATTGCCTAAAGACATTGCAGGTTTACCATTTAAGTTATTACAGGTTGATACACAGGCTGCAGCTGAAAAGACCCCTGCCTTTTCGCGAGTAGATATAATCTCACCACAAGTATCTCCTTTCCCGCCTTTTGCAATATGTTTGGCTAATAAAAGCTTGGCTTCGCCTGACACCTCTTCAACACCTTCACCAAAACCGCCAAGTTTGCCAGTAAAAATCATAACAAGAATAACCAGAACTATAAGAGCTATTGCTGCAACGATTATTACATTAAGTGATAACCCTTGTGCTTTTTTCATGTTTTATACCTTATCAAGGTGCACGCGTGGCTATACAACAGTTTGCGCAGTTTTCTCCGAATGAACCCGGTAGTTTTGCACCTTCGTTTGGGCATTTACCATTAACCATATCAGTATCTGGAGTACATTCACCATTCTGATTTGTACAGTCTGAGATGCCTTTTCCAAAAACACCCATTCTGCCTGTAAATATAGCAACCAACACAACAAGAACTATTAAAGCGATTGCTGCTACTATGATTACATTCAAAGAAATCCCTTGAGCTCTTTTTTTCAAAAGTTTCATGGTTTTTTCACCTCTTATAAGAGTAATACTTATATTGTATGATAAGTGGTATATAAAACTTACGATATTCAGCCACAAATAGCCAACCTGACTATTAAGGTACTGCCTATATCAGTAGGTATTGGATAATGCTTTGTCTCTCTTTCAGGTGTCTTGCAACCAACTGTAAAGTTCTTAGTGTTATCTGCTATAGTCCTAAAATCCACATCCCAATATACCCTAAAATCATACTCTGTTTTCCATTCGCCCAAGGTTGAGTTGAGCATACCTTCAATAGTGTTCATAACATAATCACATGAACTGTTTCCACCATCTGGACAGATGATTGATTCGCCTGAAACACAATCCTGTAAAAGTTCTGTCATATCAACGTTCATACAATCCTTTGCTGTTGATTTTAGTATAGCACTCAGCATGTTTGATGCCATCTGGGTTTGGGTGTATGTTTTCTTGATCTCACTAGGTTTTCTAGTTATAACAAACTTAACCATAAAAAGCATACCTATTGTAAGTAGGATAACTATTACTACCAGGCCCATGATTTCAAGTTGTGATTTCTTGTTCTTTTTCATATTCCACCATAATATAGATCTACATACAATACACCTAGAGAGTATGATTCATCTGAAGCATTATATAGTGAAAGCGGGATCTTGGTTGATATTTTACTCATATTTTCATTTGATCTATCATATAATCTCCATTCCCTTTTATCTGGATAGGTTTCGTTTATTGAAATCGTGCTTCTTTCAAAAAGATCATAATAATATTCTATATTACTAACAAAAAGGTTATTATTGAATATTACATCCAGTTTATACACATCAAAACAATCCTCAACCTGTACATTTTTTGAAGAGCATCTAAGTTCAGGTAGATAAGATGTTTTCTGGGCAATCTCTACTGCTTTTATATCATACGCTTCTGTCTGCCTGACATCTGATGAACCCTTTTGGACCTTTGAATAGAAAGCCATACCAAAGACCAACATTATAAAAAAGATTATGATTATTGCAATGTTCTCTCCCATCTTGATTTGAGCTTTTTTTATTTTCATTTTAGTAAAGTAACGGGCATGAGCGCTGTTGCAGTTTAAGGTTATAATCAGATAACTCCCCTATACTGACAATGTTCTGGCTGCATGCTGAAAGATCATTTTTGCAGATATTAGAGCTTGTAAGCAAACTACTGAATACTGCCTCGCCATCTTCCAAATGGTCTTTACAGGGAGTACCCTCAGTATATAGTTTAAGCAAACCAGCTCTTTCTTGGTGTATGCCTGTGATTAGACTTAGTCTTACAAAAGCTTTCTTAAGCATACATTCATAGGTTTCTTTGTTATCAACAAAAACAGCGCCATAAAGTGTAGTATCATCAAAGAATCTAGATTCTTCAGCAGGACCCCATTTATCTAATTCTTTTTTATAAAAAAAAACTTTATTCCCAGCAACACTCAATGCTGTAACTGCATCATCTTCCATGCTTTTGAATTTCTCAGCAACTACATCCCTTGGCAATGTTTCAAAGAAAACAAATCTAACCTGTCTATGATTCTTTTTCCTTATATCTTCTACTGTAGGTTCTGTACTAGAAGTTCCAGTGATATAGATTTCCTCATCAATAGTCATCTCTTCAGGTAGTCTAGCGAATTTATCTTTTGCACCTGATTTCATGCCACTAGGTGCAACAAAGATGTATCTTACATAAGGGGATGTTATATATAGGAACTCAGTAACCTTAAAAGGCACATTCCAATCAATAGCCCATGTAAGAAGTTTATTGGTTTTTAGGTTAGATGGTCCGAATATGATTAAGGTATTTGTCTGTTTAGGTACATGGCTTGTACCAACTTCATAACTTGCTGCTCCTTGTTCACAAGCAAAAGATATCTCAGTCTGAGGTATTTCTATAATATTGGTTGTACCAGAACTTACCTTAGACCCTGTAAGTATTAAGCTAATATCCTTCTTAATTGCAGCATCTAGTTTAATAGTAGAAACAGATTTCTGTTTCATCACAAAACTTACGAATAGTAGAAGTATAAGTGCACCAGCTATTAAAACAAAAATCCAATTAATCTGCACCTCCACAACTGCCTTTTTCGACTTCATTTTAAGAATTAACCTTTGATACTGAAACTAAAACAGAATCGCCTTGCCCTTCAAATTTTAGTTTGATCTTACCACTTTCACCAATATCCATACAGATATAACACCTATCTTCCGCACAATTGCTTTCAACCGCATCCTGTTTAGCATCATTATTTGAATCAATCTTTAACTTAGGGAAAACCAATGTTATATCTGGTGGTGGATCAAGGAATACATTAACTGCATCTGTAGTAGCCCATGAATCACAGATAAGAGGATCATAATCGCCTTTGTCAGCATCATCCTCTTCTGGAGGTTTACAGATATTACTGTGTTGTGAAACATCTTGAGCATCAGCATCCAAATCAACAAAACAAACCTTCCTACCTAGAAGACTGAATTCTTGTATTTTAATTGAACCGTAATCCAGAGTATCTACGATTGAATCTAGGTCTGTTTTGAATTTAATGACCATAGCTTGCTCTGCACGTTTACCAAAACCCCTTATTGTGTTAAAACCGTAAAGAATAATAAGCCCTATAATAACTACGCCTAAGATATAGAAGAATACCTGTGACTGTGCTTGTGATTTT
Organism: uncultured Methanosarcinales archaeon; assembly: GCA_964550525.1. Classification (GTDB taxonomy): domain Archaea; phylum Nanobdellota; class Nanobdellia; order Woesearchaeales; family JANQNQ01; genus CAZJZJ01. The sequence goes on along the minus strand of CAZJZJ010000001.1, from coordinate 103,534 downwards.
TTTTTCATTTTAACCCTATTGCTTTGATTTCTTTATTGTTTTTGCAAGTTTTTTAAATATATCTTTTCTATCCTCTTTTTTTGTCGCTTCTCTTAATCTAGAAAATACATCTTTATCCTTTTTTGTTACAGAGTATTCAGATAATTTATCAAACACATTCTTTTCTTTTACATGATTGTGTGTGACAAGGTCTGATAGTTTAGAGAGATAGTTCTCTTGTTTTTCTTTAGGCATACTCTTAAATTTATCACTTTTTACAACCTTAGATACCTTTTTGAATTCTTTAGGTTTATGGGATAAAACAGATAACTTATCAAAAGTATCTGCTTTTTTTACTGGTTTCTTTAGTAACTCGGCTTTTGAGAATACATCAAAAAACTTTTTTCTCTCCTTTTCTTTAGATTTTATTCTTTGCTTAACAATCTGCGGCATTACCTTTTGTTTATGTATATGAACAGGTGTCTTCTTTTTTAGGGTGCCTGTAATAGGTTTAGGTTTTGTCCTTTGTATTGGACCAGGTCTTGGTGTAGGTGCACTTGGCCTGTATGCTGGCGCAGGTTTTTTAGCCCCCCCCAGATATCTATCGTATACAATGTAGCCTCCACCACCTAAAACCAACAATAAACCTAGAAGCAAGGTAATCATTGGAAGAGCCTTAGACCTAGGGTAATCCTTAGAATCTTTAGGGTCTGTAGATTTATCTATCTCTACGTCATCATTATAATCATCGCCATCTGTATCAGGGCTTGTTGGATCTGTACCATGCCAATATACCCCTTTTACTTCAAGATCCCAATTGCTTGCAATATTATAACTGTACTCTTCAACATTTGTTAAACCATCTTCATCAGGGTTATCATCAGGCCCTTGATCCAGTGATTTGAAATATTCTCTTTCCCATTCATCAGGTAAACCATCCTGGTCACTGTCTGGGCCTGCAGCAACATTCTCGGTGTTTTCAGATTGATCTGATGCTGCATAACAACCTTCATCATTAGGATAATCTGCTTTAGAATCAATATCATTATCCTCATTATCTGAACATTCTGGTAACGTGCTTGGGTCCGGGGTTTCAGTTGAATCTGAAGCCATTAGACAGCCTGGGTCAGCTAGGTCTATTTTTTTATCGTTATCGTTGTCTTCTGAATCAGCACACCCTGGTAGAGGGGTTGGATTTGGAGTCTCCTTATTAAGAGCTGCAATTAAACAACCAGGATCTACTAGATCAATCAACTTATCAGCATCATCATCCTTTGTATTTGAACATAGAGAGGTATAATCTGGTTCCTCCTTGTTCCAAGAAGCAAGTAAGCAGCCAGGGTCGCTTATATCTATGAAACCATCGTCATCATTATCCTTGCTATCTGAACAAATGGATTCAAAATCAGGTGTCTCTTTATTCCAGTAAGCGATTAAACAACCAGGATCTTGGAGATCTATATAACCATCACCATCATTATCCTTACCATCTAAACATTTCGGTGTTGTTTTATCATCCGGTGTTTCTTTGTTCCAATATGCTAGTATACAACCAGGATCTTGGAGATCTATATAACCATCATCATCATTATCTTTACCATCTGAACATATTGAAGATGTATCTGGACTTTCAGAATCATCTGAAGCCATTGAACAACCTGGATCTTGAAGATCGACACGACCATCACCATCATTATCCTTACCATCAAAACAAGATGGTTTGAGTGAAGGGTTTGGTGATTCATGGTTATAGGAAGCACGTTTACAACCTGGATCTTGAAGATCAACCAAACCATCATTATCATTATCCTTACCATCGAAACATTGTGGTTTTGGTACAGGGTCTGGTGACTCAGATTCATCTAAATTGAATTCACAACCTGGGTCAGCTGCATCGACTAAACCGTCATTATCATTATCCTCATCATCAGAACATTCAGTTACTAAAGGCTCAGATTCATCATCATCTTGTTTACTATTACAACCTGGGTCAGAAGGGTAGTCTCTATAACCATCACGATCATTATCTATACCATCTGAACACTGAGGTATTGAAATAACCTCAATAAATGCTGAACCATTCCTACAATTACCATAAAGGTCACAAAATTTATAGCAAAGATATTTAGAAGATTCTAGTAAGAAAGGTTTTGTGTACGCAGTACTCCAAACACAGGTTGCTTTTTTATCTGAAAGCCCATACCTACTATTAGGTGGATCACAGCCAGAAGGAGGTTTACTGCCTTGACCACGGTCTACACATCTTAATGTTACATTTATACCTCTTGTGACTTTCTTTTTAATAACACTTACTGCAGGTGCAGCTTTTTCCTTACATTCAGTAGCTGTAAGAGGTTTTACTGCAAAATTACTGCTTTTTTTAGCTCCAGCTTCGTTACCTGCACCATCTTTAGCAATAACGCTTATATAGTAGGATTTACCTGTTGAAAGATTCAAACGTTCGCCTTTATCATTCTCAGTTATCTCGGGAGAGTTATCGGTTGTATGTACCCAATCTATGACTTTATTATTAGAACTGTCATACATAGAATACTTGAATAAAGCAACTCCAGAAAGATTATCTTCAGCATTAAACTCTGTACGGATTACAGGTCTTTTTCCACAAACATAGGAAGGTACATCAACTGAACTTGTTATGGGTGGTTTTGTGTCAACTGTAAAAGAGACCTCTTTTTTTATTGCGCCTTCTTTAAGAAAAATGCATTGAATAAAATATTTGTAACTGCCTTCTTTGACCGTGTTTTTCGCGCTTACGTGATGTTTCCCTTCAGCATTAAATGTACCATCAGATTTAACATCGCTTTCATTTATCCAATAAGTACATGTTGTATCTTTGTTTGTGGTTATGTTAAAGTAAATATTTTTATTATTGGTTGTTCCTTTAGGTGCATTAATAAGAATCTGCGGACCTGCTGTAATATCAACTTTAAATGTTACAGATTTCGCACTGGATAACAAACCACCAAGATGTTCGCATACAACAAAGTAAGTATAGGTTTTACCATTTTCAAGATCACTAAGTTGTTGGGTATGCTGGGTTTTGAAAGCTTCAGCATCATCTGGGTCATAGGGTGTGATGGGTTGCATTTTAGAGTAGTTTGCTGTAGTTGAACTATATTTACAGATGGTTTTATCATCTGTAGAAACTTTAAGGTTTGTAGTAAGGGTTTTTTCTGTTACTATAGGTGAACCAGAACTGTAATCTGCTGGATCTAGGATTAAGTTAACTATTGGTGCTTCTTTATCAACAACAAAATCAAAAGTTGCATTATTGATTGAACCCATAGAATCGTTACACCACACATAGAATGGAGATGAACCTGTAATCCCCGATTTATTGAACCTCCTATTACTACCAGGGACATTTCCAAATTCTTCCATTTCTATAAATGTTTGTGGAGGTAAGAAAGAATACCTGCATTTTGCACCATCTTCATCAACCTCAATTGTCACGTTGTATGTATCTGTTATAGCTACACCGTGTCTTGGAGTTACAATTTTTATCTTGATTGGTTCTGAATTCACAAAAAATTCGTATCTCTTTGAGACAATGTTGCCAGCCAGGTCTGCTGCTTTCACAAAGAGTATTTGTTTCCCATCATCTATTTCTTCAAGTGTAGTCATAACTCCTGCACCGCCTGATTTCGTTTTGAAGGCTGTTGTAAGAATTTGAGGATCGCTTCCACCCTGTATAGAAACCTCTGTCAGATTTACAGTTTCGTTAAAAAGTAGATCTATACTAAAATCTGAATTAAAGATAGAGCGGCTCACTTGGGTTGATAGAATAATTGTATCTGGATGTAATTCTGTAGGGATAAGTATAACCCTATCGAGTCCAGGTGCACTTGTATCAATTTCAAAAACAATCTCATCAGTCAGGATATTGCCCAACTCATCTTTTGCTTTAACAAAAAGCGTATAGAAACCGTCAGAAAGAGCTTCCTCGTTAGCAGCTAAAGTGAAATTAAACTCTCTTGAAAGGCCTGACTCTGGTTCATACACAACAGCAATAAGCTCTTCTGTTTGGTGATCAAAGATTAATGTATCTGGACTCATGATAGTTGCTTCTTCTGTAAAAGGTACAGTAATCTTGGGTCTTATTTCATGTGTACGTAACCAAGAATATACAGGGATTGAAGCTAATAAAATTAGTACAAAAAATAAGATTAACCTCTTTTTTTTCATTTTTTATCTATTTAAAGCATCTTGAAGTTTGCTCTGAATATCTTCATTTCCTATAATCCTTGCTGTAGATAACATTCTTGATTCTTCATTTGATAATACTGCTGAACCACCGCCACCAGATATTGTAACATCTTCCCCAATTATTTCTGGACCAATTGTATCAAAAATAAGTTCAACTGTGTGATTTATAGAGTTATCTGCTGAATCTTTAATTACAAAAGTAACATTCTTGTTTGCTGTAACTTTAATGCCAATACTAAATTCACCTTTTTTATCTCCAAGTTCCAAGGTTGTATCTGTATCTAAGATATCTACACTTTTTGCATTTGTTTCATCTGAATAATTTGCTCTAATAGTAACGTTACCGCCAGTTGTATATTTCAATTCAGATATCTTCTTAACACTGCCCTCGGGATAATCTGCAGTAACATCAGCTATAGTTAAACCAGGCCCTTTCTTATCTACTGTTGCTGTTACAGTTGTAGATTTAGTATGGCCTGCTTTATCAAATATAGTATATTCCAGGGTTCTTGTGCCATGTGAATCAGATCCTGCAAAATCTGTTATTATCTCAAACTTACCTGTATTCTCTATAGGAACCCAAGGTACTGTTCCATCACCAAGAAGCCCCTCGCCTGTAGTAGGAGAGCTTAGATTTATCCCCTCTAGATTTGCTTCAACATATGATCCAGTTATTTTTATATCTTCTATTTCGCTTGTGATAATTGCGTCTGGAGTTATTTCAGGAGTGGTTGTATCGATAAAAATGGTAGCAGTCAGTATACCAAGTTTGTCCCAGTAAACCCCGTCTGCTTTTTCTTTTTTAGCTTCTAGATGTAGAGTATAAACACCTTCATCTAGGTCTATGTTGCTTAACTCAAACTCCCTATCACCTTTCCTTTCTATAGTTAAAGCAGGCTGTTTAATATTAGAGCTATCCACTATCTCGGCTTTGACTACTTGAATCTTTTTATCCAACTCACCACGTTCAAAATTAAGTGTAATGGTTGGTGTTTTTGTTGAAGTATAAAGATAATATGGTTCACCTTTTCCAGTGTTATAGGCTTCTACACCACCTGATAGAGTAATTGTGGGGTGTGCAGGTACCTCATCGGAAACCTCAAACGATGATGTGTGTTTGAAGTAATTGCCAGCTTTATCATGAAATTCTAATGAACAGTTATAGTCGCCCCGATCATGATCCTTAGTTAGCTCCAAAGTAACTATTCTGTTACTTGTACCAACATATTTACAAGTAATCCCAGCTCCGCATTTGTATGCAGTATCATTGATTGAAAGTATTACAGTACCTGTATCAATACCAGAATAAGCATCCTTGATTTTGGCTGTCACTTTTTCCACATCATCACTGCTTACTGAACCATCTGCAGGTACAAATTCTTCAACAAATGGTGGAACCTGGTCAAACACAATTGTCAGAAGGTTTTCAGAAACATCACCTTTTAAACCATGTTCGTCCTCTGCCTGGAAATAGAGGTGCATTGTTTTTTCTGGACCAGGCGGATCTATCTGCTGGTGGAAATATCCCTGAGGTTTTGTGGTATTATGCAAGAAAACCTTGGTTCCAGCTGGGATATCTGTTTTTAATGCAGGAGTTATTTCTAGTTTTGTTTCTTCGTGGGTCGGATCCTGCACAAGGTCACTTGTGATATTATAATACAGAACATCTGGAGAAGGATGATTCTCAAATTCAATATGCTTAAACAAACCCTGGCCAAACGAACTAACTTGTGGCTTAAAGATAATTTCTTGTTTATCTCCTTCATTAGCAGTATAATCACGAGCTACAAAAGTTTTGTCATTATGTATCCCTGACACATTTCCGCTTTTGAGTTCATAATGATCATCATAAGACCAAGAATCAAAGCGCTGCAGATCATTAGAATCAACAACTTCGTCATTAGCATAGATATAGATCTTGTAATTAGGCATCTTTACTATCTCATGGCCTGCTATCAAAACAGGGTTCTGTGTAAATATGATTGTATCTGTTGGATAATCCTTAACAGGGGCTTCTGGGCCTTTAGTATCGATGATAAAGTCCTTACCTTCATCAATCCTTGTACCTTTAGTTCCTTGCTTATCAAAGCATTCAATACTAAATTCTGCTGGTTTATTATCAATCTCAAAATAAAGTAGCCCTTTACGGCCGATAGTTATCTTACCCGTGTAAGTGTTATCATCTTCTTTTACTAACCCGGTTACCTCGTCCATAGATGTTCCCCAGGAATAAGTTAGTTTAGGAAGAGTTTCACTTAACTTTTCATTGGATTCAATAATAACTTCGTATTCCATAGGTGTCTGCCCATTATACTTGTGCACAAGAACACCTTCATAAGGATAACCTTCTGGATAGACTATAGATATGTTAAACGCTGGTTCAATTGAATCCACTGCTACAAAAGTAAAGTTTGTTTCACCTAGATTATCTAAAGCGTCGAAAGCATGTATTACTGCTTTGTATCTTCCTGCATCAATGTTATCAACATCTACACTAAAAGAGCCTTCAGCTTTAGTCATATCTCCTAGGTTAATGTCAGCAGAACAGTTTTCTAAACATTCAAGATTAACTTGAATCTTCTTGACTTCATTTGTCCATTCTGTGTCTTCAGCTTCTACTGTAAGTTTAGCAGGGCAACTGTATTCGAGTTTTATATGATCTCCACCAAGGTCATCACCATCTTTAAGATAAGCTCTTTTTACACTACATTCATCCTGTACAAGTTCCTTCCTACTAAACACTGGCCCTGTTGTATCTCGTATAACATAGGTTGATTCCAAATGTGAGTTGCCTGCTTCATCAACTACCTCTAAGGAAACTATGTTGCGGCCTTCTTGCTCTAATGTAAGCCCTTGGTGAGTAAATTGATTGTTAGTTAAGGTAATATCTGCAGGGATATTTTCACCATTAAGTTTTAATACTGTTGTTGTAATTGGTGAAGAAAGATCATCAGCAATGATTTTAATGGTATCATAGGTTACACTCAAACCTGTTCCATGTTCTGGGCTGTCTGTAGGAGGTATACCTATTTTACTGTGGGATTGTGCTTGCTTGAAATTTACAAAGTTAACTGACCCGCTACTAGTTTCGCTATCAAGATCAAACCCTATAGCCTTACCTTGCTGTGCAATTGTTAACACGTAACTGCCAGGACCAAAAGTGAATAATGCCACTTCTTCCCAACCAACTGCATCTGGATCAGAGCTCCTAAGACGTAATTTAGGTTCTCCTGATCTATCTAGAATAAGTTTATAATACTCACCATTCTTCCCATGGTAACCAAAACGCACTAATTCGTAATGTCTATTAACTGTACCTGCATATTCAATCTCAAAAGCAAGTTTAACCTTATAATTAGAAAGGCTTAGATCATATAGTTTACCTGGAGCAAGTTCTCCATCTTTAGTATCATAGATAACCACGTTCTCTACTTCTCCGCTAACATCTACTGAATTTTGATTTGTTATAGGTACATCATATTCAATTGCTCCTATAGTTTGTTTAATAGAAAGGTCGCCCACTACATCCACTTCTAGGTTTTCTACAAGAGGGCTGGCACCATCAAGCCTTTGCAAGAAACAGGTTGAAGTGGGTTGTTCAGGGTTACCTCCTGCATCCTTGGAATAATAACATGCATAGATTGGCAGGTTCTCTGTTTTAGATGGAGTGTAGTCTGTTATCTTCCCTGTTACTGTGCCTTGTTTAGGCAAAGGGGTACAACCATAACCTTCGCAATAATGAACACTATTTGCATTACATTTAAACTCTCCAGGAGGATCCAGTATTTTTTTATCTCTACACCTTATCTTAAACGGAACCTGGTTTGTTGGTTTCAACCATTGCTCTGTATCATAATCCTCTTCATCAATTTTTCGTTTCAATAAGAAAGACTCAGGCTCTTGCATATCTATTGTAAATCTGATGATATCTCCATCATTACCTACAATCTCTCCTGTTTCTGTGAATTTACACTTAACAAAAAGAATAATGGTCTTTGCAATCTCATCTGGTAAATCAAGAGTATAGGTATGTAGATAATCAGTATCTGCTTTTCCCTCCATATCAAATACCTCGCTGGCTAACTCCATCTCTGAGAATTCTTTATCTTCTGTATCCCATCTACATTCTGCTGAGTTTTGGGTATGTACTGATAAAAGTATACCTGTATTTTCACTGCGTGTATCTGAAGGAAGCGGATCAAAGAGCCTATTATCTGAACTTGTTCTTATTAAGCCTTGTTCTTCTGCAACATTGCCCAGGTGGTCTGTACATGTTATTAAAAGGTCATAAAAACCGTCTGCTAACCTTTCTTTAGTAAAAGAGAACTCAAAACCAACCGACTTAAATTCTTCGTAAGCAGGTGTATCTGTAGGTTCATCATTGGTGTTTTTAAGTACAAAATCACAAGAAACATCCTCTTCTTCATCTAAGATATTTATCGCAACTGTTAAGTCTGTCAAATACTCATCTTCTCCATCTTGTTTAACTATCTTATAGATTCTATGAGAATCCTCGTAAGTGATATTTGGAGGTGTACTGTCTAGTTTAAAACCAATATTCTGTGCAACCTCTAGATTATTTGCATCATCCTTAGAATAATAGTAGATACATTGTTGACCATCCTGGAGTTCTTTGTAGATTTGATTTTCAGTTGCCAAGATATCTGGGTAACATACATTATCACAACTACCAGAGACATTACAGAAATATGTTTCTATTTCTGCATCTGGATTATTGTCTTCTACAGTTACATTGAACACTGCATCCTTTAAAACAGGAATTTTTGGTAGGATTGAAGTTACTGGTGGTTCATTATCTTTTTCACAGATTGTATTAATGATGCCTTTTCCAATTTCCTCACAATCCTCCTCTGAATTATTGTCAGCATCCTTATAACAATAACCTCCAGCTGAAATATCTGCTACCTGCCACTTACACTTGCCTAGGTGCTTTAAGTCATGGCTTTCTTTGTGAACAGAATTTTGCGGTTCACTGTATTCAAGGCTTGGTTGATCACCATCAACCAGGACGTTTATAACAACCTCTTGGTCACCTATACAATCATTTTTAGTAGCATAATAAATACATGCCATATCGCGTTTGTTTCTGCAAGTTGGTTCACTAGCATCATAATAGCAATCACCGTACAAATCACAGGTTGTCCTATCACATTTCCTGAACATATTTGATCCATCTTCATTGTCACAAAGACTACAGTTCTGAAATTCTTCATCCTTTTCTGCGCAAATACCTACACCGAGTGCACCATACCTTGGATCTGGATTCCAGGTACAATTCCTGTTCAAACATTTGTTGTTCTGTATAGTCTCGGCAGTATCATCTTCTTCGCAAGCTTTCTGCGATCTGTAATCATAACAGGATTCTATACCTTGGCATTCATAGAATTGATCAGCAGTAGTATCAGAGTAATCATAATAACAATAAGGTATCTGTTGGCACACTTGTGGTATATCTCGTTTACCATAAGGGACTGAACCAAATGACTTTGTTGAAAACATACTAAAAGGTGTACCGCACTGTACGCATTTACTTTTATATCTACAATGTGCATCACCAAAATCATCAGGCCCCATGCATACAAAATCCTCACCATAAGGTTCATCTTCTCGACAATTTATCTCCTTCTCAACCTCATTATCTGCGTTACAGCTTGAAACCCAACTTACATCATTATCTCCTGTAACACAGAATTGTTCTGTATCTGTTTTCATGCAAAGCTCATCACCTGTTGCCATACATTTCTTCTGAGAATTATGAATACCAGAACCAAACAGATCCTCGTCTTGTAAATAAAACGCACTAACAACATAACAGTAATGCGTGTTTGGTTTGACAGTTGTATCTTCGAATTCTGTAGTATCTGGGCTTAGTTTACCAGAGACTGGATCGTAATCACTGTTACAATCTTCACCTTCACATCTGTAGATGGTGAAATCCTCTGGTTCACAATCGTTTTCCCAGGTGATAGTAAGTTTTTCAGCTCTTGCATGAGCTACATCAAGCAATGTTGGTGAAGGTCTGAGGTCTGGATAATAACATTGTACCTTTGAAAGTTCAAAAGTTACTGTGGTTCTTTGAGTTACACGCACATTAGTTCTATTAGTACCGTATCCTTCTGCAGAGGCTTTAACTTGGTACTCACCTTCACAGACCGCAGATTTAGTAAACTTACCTTGATTATTTGTTTTTATAGAAAAGCTATCTCCAAAAGTTACTGTTGCATCTTTGATTGCATCACCTGTTTCTTTATCTGTAACAAACCCGGTTACAGGGAAGTTTTGCATTTGTTTAATCTCAAAATTAATTTCCTCGTTCCTGTAGATATTTGTTTCTAGATTTTTTTCTTCATAACACCAAGCTGCAACAGAAACAGAGTATTTTCCTGGCTCTACAGCTGAAATTGCATATGTGCCGCTCGTTGATGTAGGTAAAGATTGATAAGATCTACCTTTACTCGTTAGTGTGACTACAGCACCATAAACAGGGCTGTTTGTTCCTTGCTTTGTCACTTTACCTGAGATGGTATACTTACCTTCTTCAACTGCACACCCATCTGCTGTATTAGAATGCAAACCATTCTTACAACAAAACCCCTGAGTTCTTGTTGAACCTTGACAAACACATTTATCATAATTCATCTCATCTAAGAAATATTCAATACTGCGTACATTATCCCAACGACAATCAGGATCACATAAAGTCTGCAGATAACATTCAGAACTATTCTCAAAAGCAGATTGTCCACTTTGTATCCTACAACAAAACGGGTTTTCTTTTGTTGCAGAATACCCAGGTGTACATAAGCATGAATCTACACCTTCACCAAAATGTTCAGAGTTATCCACTTTACAAGAACGGTATTCACATTCATTACAAGATAGAGCACAGGTTTCTTTGAACCCGTCCTGAGGATCATCACAATCCTGGACCTGGTCTGGAGCATACTGGCAACATGTATCAGGATTACCATCAGGATTACCACCTGTCCCAGTTTTATCAATACTACAGTATTGGTTATCTGGACAACATATACCTAATGCTTGTTCCCCTGTTTGATCTGAATAACCACAGCAACCATCAGTAAGAAGCTTACAGGCTTTACCAAAACAATCAGGATCTAGACAATCAACCTTCCCATCACCATCCTCATCTTCTGTCCCATCTGTACAAATCTCAACTGTTCCTGTAGGTGGTTCTTCGCCTGGATCTACACAATTACAACTTTGGCAAACCTTGTTACCTGTGCAATCTGTATCCTGTAAACAACCATCACCAACTGTTTCCAGTTCCCAAGGTTTTTCAGCTTTACATACATACTCTTTACATTGTACTGACGAAACTGGTTTTGTGCATTTTGGATCGTCACAATCAATGTTCCCATCTTCATCATCATCAATACGATTAGTGCAATTCTCGCAAGGCTTAGTCTGAGAAACAACACTCCTTCCATCTGGATACTGGCAACAATACCAACCAACTAATGTGTCAAATACACCATTACCACTACAGTCGCAATCAGATTCTGCTCTAGGTTTTTCAGCGTCACATCTTTGAGGTACTAGTTCAAAATCTATATTTTCAAGATCAGTATTAGAGATTGTAACACTTTGAGTAACATCTGCAAATGTCTCTTTAGAAGCCTTGAGACTAGGTGTTCCTGCAGACAATCCGTATATTTTATAATTTCCGCTTGCATCAGTTTTAACCAGCTTTGTGCCATCTGTAACAAGAGCATTACGTAGAACTGTCCCATCGCTTTTCCTTTTTACCTTGCCTGAGACAGAGTAAACTGTTGAAACAAGATTACATGCAGCTTGGCATTCTTCTTTTGTCTTAAAGGTTGTAGTAAAACCAAGTGTATTATTAGCACAACAATAAGCAAAATCATCTTCTGTTTTACGGTTGCCACACCAACAACCAGGTTCTGCGTCATTACATCCAGTCTTTGTACAAGCAGTTGCTGTATCAGGGGCTACACCTGCTTTAGCTTTACAAGCATCACTAGTGATAGCTCCAAATACTATATCGCCAGGATCAAACTCACTTATTGGATAGAATGTTCCACTGTACTCTTGTTCACAACTAATTTTCTCCATAGCTGGGTATCCTTCTTTTTCTCCATTAAGCATATACGCACAACAGCCCTCATCACAAACATCAACATCAAAACAGGCTTTCCCATCGTTATAGGTTCCAGAACAATCATTAGAGCTTACAACCATAACACATCCTTCTTCAGGGCTAGCGCAACAACCTTCACCAACTACATACACAGAAATAGAAAGAAGAACCAACATTATTATTCCAAGTAACAAAAACCTCTTTTTAGGCATTAATATTCCCCTTTTCTATTTACATTACTGTTCATTAATGAAAATGATAACTAAGTGAGGCAACTCACGTCTATAAAAACCAAATACACCCTACACCTTTTTTTAATTGAAAATAGGGGTTTGCATTTATAAGCTTTTTGGTTTAACCCAATGTTTTTTTACAATGCTCTTCAAAAACACCAGTTTTAGAACAAAGTAAGGGATTTTCCAAGAATTCCGCCATTTTAAGGTAACATGCGTCTGCTTTCTCTAGTTTATCGCAGATAGAGGGGTCTTTTTTGATTATAGCCTTGCATGTTACTTCATAATATTCCATATCCATCATACTACAAACAGAGCTATCCAAGGTTTCTTCTACAAAAGCAAGAAGACAGATGTTTTTTGTTTTTTCCAATGCAGTACATAGTTCCGGATTTCCGTTTTCTATAGTTGAATCAATAAAACACTCTGTTTTTTGTTTAATATCTTCAAGTTCACACTCTGCAGGTAACATTGTTGGTTGCTTTGTCTGTGTAACCATGTTCCTAAAGAAACCTATAGAAAAATAAGAGATAAAAACAACTAAAACAATTAAGAACAACACTAAAAAAATCCTTTTGTAAGATACTTTACGTCTAGGTTTCTTTGTCTTAAACATATGATCGATTGCCTCATGAATATTATCATCAGAGTAGCCAGAATTAACTAGCTTCTCTTTAATCTCCTTAATATCGCAACCTTTATCCCAGTTTTCCTGAATGTAATCCACGATTTGTTTTTTTGCCATTTTTTATGTTTCACAAACTAACCCATTGCAGTTTCCTTCTACAATATTATTGTTATGATCTAATTTCCAACATTGGCTACTACCATCAACACAACCACAAACATATGATGAGCCTACTTTGGAAACGGTAGTGCAAGCGTTTGAACAAGCATTTATACAAAGTTTTGATGAAGTTGCATATAGGAAATCATAAGTTAAACTTTTTTGTGCTTCATCGCATTCTAAAGGTGCGCCGCAACCGCTTTCGCAGTAGTCACCTTCTATATTTGGCTCAGCACATATCACACAACTACCAGTACTACCATCACATCTTGTAATCGGTGTACTGTCAGGTTCCCAACCATCAGTGGCCCCAAGGTTGCCACATTTCCAGCCATCATTACCCACGCAATTTGCGTTAGGATCATTACTACAAACCACATTTGAACCATCTGAAGCTGCTTGGCTTTTCGTACAACATACATCCAATATACATCTACCATCCATATCTGTTGTACTAGGTGTTGTATCACAAAAGTCATTGGTTGCGCATCTTGAATCACTACAACCAGGATAATTATTACCATTTGAATCCTGGCAGTATTCAGTTACACATAATTCGTTCTGAATACAAACAGCACCTGAATCACAAGTTTTACCTAAACAATCATCATCTTCACAATCTACTTCCCCATCGCAATCATTGTCAAGTCCATCATTACAGGTTTGTTCTTCTGGATACTCGTCTCTGCAGTCATTACCAGAATCTACGCAGATGTTTGGCAAGCCAGATTTACAGCAAGCTTTAGTACCTATACCTCTCGTAACAAAGTTTTCGTTTTCATCATCACCGCAGCAGCCAGCAGTTACATCGTTCTGGTTTAAGTGGTAGTAACCGCCAAAAGAAACAGTTTCTCCTTCTTCAACCCAACAACTTCCAAGGTTACATGCGTTTTCTAGTGATGATCCATCTAATGCTTTTAAACACAATGCACCATCTGATAATTGACCACCGATTCCATCAGGTACATTTACTGAATCCTGATCATACCATTTGTTTGTATGACAGATCTCGTAATCTGCTCTATTGGATGTTAAACCTGCTGTTTCGCCTATATTCCTGGAAGTAGCATCGTCAAAACATTCGCTATCATCCACACAATCATCTTCTTTGTTACAGCAAAAATTTTCACCTGTTTGTTCTTCTAAAATAACATTTTCATTTATATCATCACCACAACATGCTTTTATATTTAAGTTTACATCAACATAACCACCTAAACCAGTTTCACCTGCTTTAATAAGTTCAACACCCTTACTAGCGCAAGCACCACACCACTTCCGTGTACCATCAAGTGATTCTAGGTCTACGTACCTAAAAGCACATTTATCGTCTTGGTTTGCATCTGAATTAGCTGAACAATAATAATCTCTGGTTACGTAGAATGTTTCTGGTTTAATGGAGCTATCTGTAAGTGAACCAGGTGGTATCGTTGATTTTTCTACACAATAAGTAGTTGCACGTTTAGTGTAAGGTGGACTACCTAGTGCCTCATACTTATCAAACGAATCACAGGATTGGGTTACAATATTTCCGTTATGTGTTTCAGAAGGGTGTTTTACAAATTTACAAACACCATCCTTACAAAATGCTTGTGCTATGAATTCTACTTCTTCTGTGTCTTGTGTTCGATCATAATATTTCCCATCTACGTTATCTGTACATTTCCAATGGTTGTTGCATATACCGTCTGCTCTTGTGCCAGTCAAACCTAGTGCATCTTTATTTACAGATTCAAATGTTTTGCCTGGCGGATATACAGTACATCCGGCTCTGGGGTTGCTTAACCCATATCTGTCACAACCTTTACAACGTTCATCCTGGCCACCGTCAACAAGATCTGTGCACCCAGTTGGATTCACAATCTCCCATATATCTTTTGAAGTACCGTTACAGATATTACCTCTTTCACCACCACACATTACAGTGAATTCTCTTTTATAAACATCATTCTGTCCAGCAGAACCACTTGGGTAGTTGCTCTCGTCTCTTTTGAATTCGGCCGAAGTATTCTTTAATGCATATGCTCCTTCTTTTGCAGGAGGATAAAAAGTATCTTGAATAGGTCTACCACACATATAGTACCCATCCATGCTTTCTTCTAATCTAAAACATTCTTTATTCTCGTTTTTTCCAACGATTGTACCCCATGAATCTATCCCATCTTTACAACAAGTATGGTTAGCTTGGAACGGGTCCATTTGCTTAAAATAAAGATGGAAAGGATAAGAGTAGCTTGAGTTTCTATGCGGAAGGCATTTGTATACATCAACTTCCACCTTTTCTTGTGCAACTGCGCCACCTTGACCAAACAAAAGACTATTAAGCAAGATCTCATGTTTCTGAGGAGCAGGTGTGGTTGCTAATTTTTCTTCGAAGAAATCTCTTTTGAAAGACTCAAGAGGGATGGTAATAATATCAGGAGCATCAGATGGTAGGATGTATCGTGGAGTACTTACAGGACCATGCTGTACGCCTTCAAAAAGATCCTTCCATTCATAATCAACCCTAAAATTAGAAATTATCTGGCCAAGTATAGTACCGGCTCTTCGCGCATCTAAGACGTAAGGATCTTCAATAGATCCACGGTCATCATCTATATCATCATACATGTTTGTACCATTGCTATGTAGATCTGGATCATCGTATATAACCATACGGATCTTTTGAGAATCCCACAAGCCTTCATCATCTTTAACCATTATAGTTACATTATGAGGGCCAATGTCCTTATCTGTCAATTGTATGGTTGCATCTCTTCTTGTGTTTTGATATGGATCTGAAGCATGCCATTGGTTTTGGTCTGGTGGAGTAAGAGGGGTTTTGATAATCTCTACACTATTATCTGCTGTAACTCCCCATTGTTCTTCATAATCTGCTTTCCAACCATGATAACTAAAAAATGTTGTATCTTCGTCAGGGTCTTCTGCTTTAGGTGTTAGTTCGATCGGACGTTTGTAAGAATAAAACACGTCATAATCTTTAGCTAATTCTTCGTCTGTTACTGCCTGGCCGATGTAATCCAAAGCAGGGTTCCTGTTTTCTACTGCAAATTGGAAAATATAAGGGTTTCCTGCAAGGTTTGAAGCTCTATCAATAATCTGGATTACATCTGTATAATTCTTTTCACAAAGTCTGCAGACGGTTTTATATTTTACAATAGACATTGATTGGTCTAGACAATCTACAGGTTTGTCATCTGCATCTTTACACAGTGCTCCAATCAGAGATATGTTATGTCTAGATGTTGCGTTAAAGAATATGCTTCTTGAATCGAATTGAGTAATAAAGTAAACCAAACCATAGATTCTTTTTAGTCTTACAGGTACTCTGGTTGTAAATGAGATTGTTTTAGTTACAGGAACATAGTTTTCAACCCTTACAACAAGCGGAAACAAAAGATCTATAGCAACATCTTTTTCTCCAAGTGTCACAGTCGATTTTACATCACCTGCACTAAGATCCAAACTTACATTATAACCAAACAATGTTGCGAATGTAGAGAAATCTGCACACATTTCAGTATAGTTTGCAATGAAATATGAAAGCTGTTCTTGAATAGATATGATTTGTCCTACACGATCGTAAAAATTTTCATGACATGTTGATAATCTGCCACCAAATTTGTTTGGACCTTCACGATCACACAATTGAGATAAACTAAGATTACCATACAAGCTGCGGCTGCTATAAAGGCTGTCAATTACAGATAAAGACCTATGATCCACAGCCAACAACCTATAAGCTACAGGATAATCAGGTGGAAAGATCCAAGGTGATTCACCTGCAACAGGTTTCTTAATGTTTAAATCAACTTCAAAATCTCTTTCTGTACCGTAATGTTGAAGTCTGAAAGGTATTGCTTCATCTTTATTGATTGTGCCGCCTTGATGTGCATAGATTGAGCCACCTTGGCCGCCGAGAAGTATTAATCCTTCTTTTGCTGCTTTATCTAAACAAAGGGTCACATAATCTTTTACTACAGAGGTCTGTGAAATATCTGTGCTGATCTGCTCAACACGTTTTTGGATTCTCATCTTATTAACAACCTGCGATGTGAAGAATAAGAACCCAAATATGACTAACAATACTATCCCAAGTAGCATAAACATAGTAATCTGAGACCTCTTTACCATTTTCCCCTCTTTTAAGTTTTAAATTAAGTTAAAGAATATATAAATATAGTGTTTTTTATGTGGATAAAGAATTAACCAGTTGTTACGGGTTCTTCAGTAACTTCGATATCTATTGAATCAGTTGAGTAAGAACCGTCATTACCTATTGTAATTAAGGTGACTGTATAATCTCCTGGCCCTTCATAGTAGTGTGTGATCTTCCTGCCAAACCTTTCTCCGTTAATTGCTTCCTCAGTCGATGTAACATTTAGATCCCAATAATAAGAAAGAACTTCTTCGTTTTCTTCAGCTTCAAATTTAATGTATTTTCTTGCATAATGGCTTTCTTCTAGATCTTTAACTACTGCTCCTGGACCGGTATCACCTAATTCGCTTCCAAAATCTATTGACCTAATCTTTGCAGTGATTTCTTTCCATACCTTGAAACCGACTATCATGTCTGTGGTTTCAGAAGCAATCCTATATGTTAATACTGAATTGTTTATTGTAGGTTGGCAAGTAAACTCCCCACCTATCTTTTTATTGTACAGGCTGATTGCTGAGCAGATATCCACTGGAGAATTCTCATAATCAATAGCAAGATATTTCTTGCCCCTAGTTGTTTGCTCGATTATACCCCTTACAGTCATATCGCCGCTTTCTTCCAGATAAACTGTCTTGAAATCCTTTGACTGGAATAGATCCCAGTATTCAACAGGTACAGGTATATTAGTTGGACTCTCTGTCGTTTGGGGCCTAATAATATTTATGACAATGTCTGTGAAAGCCATGATAGGATTGAAAAGCAGGTTCATGAAATCTGCAAAAACGATTGTTGTAGATTGCAAATTTATACCATGTGCACTATAGATCAGGGATTCTGTTTTTGCATTGTACCAGAGTTTTTGTTCTTCAACATCGGTGCTCCCGTCACAATTTACATAAGTCCCATAGACACTGTCCTCTGTGGCAGGTGCATCTGTACAAATACTAAGAGTTGTGTCCCCTTTTAATACGCCTTCGTTCAACAATACCTGCTTTATCGCCTCTATAGGCTTATTCAATGATGTACCTACAGCTACTTTCTTCTCAACATCAGCATCATTGTTTTCTTTGTATACAAGCACGCAGAAATTATTAGTATCTTCATTTATGGGTTTCCAGGAATCTGTATAAAAATTAAGTGCATTCTTGTTTGTATCACAAAACAAGGTGTAATCCCCTTTATCTTTAACAAAATTTAGTAACTCTAATGCTATCAGCTTTGTCCTGGTTGACCAATTACCATTTTCACAGAAACGGTCAGTCATCTCATTGCCTACAGAGAAATAACCTCTTTCTTCATTAGTATACCAGCCGTTATCTTTACAACCAGCACTTGTCCAACACTGGCTACCATCCATACAATAACCTCTACCTATACGTCTGCCAGCTGTATCTGCTGAATCATACCAATCTTCTTTGTAATGTGTTTTGTTCCAGTTAGCTACAGCATCTTCTTTGTAACAAACATACATGTCAAAATCTGCAGTTGGATTATTGTAACTAAACTTTTTTGTGAATGCTTCTGGGCTAGATTCATAGTTGCTTATACTAAAAGGTTCTTCTATCCCTTCTACACAAACAGTCCCGTTCCAACAATAATCAGCTGGACAACAACCTTTATCATTATGATCTGGATTAATCTCAGTTGTACCAAAATGATCATCTGTGTTATCTCCAGGTAACTCTTTGCTATTATTCCTTAGGTAAGAAGGAGCTGTGCCAGAAGATTCAGAACTCCAATATGGTTTACCATTATTAAAAGCACCAGCAAACTTACTTCCATAAGAACAGAAATGGTTGCTGCCTGAAATCACTTTACAATAACCATATTCATGTTCAGCATCGATAATATCTTCAAAACCATCTGCAGCACAGCCTCTAAACGCACCACCGAAAAACAAGATTTGTTGCGGTACGTACTCTACAGAGATGGTTGCTTCTTTTGCATCCTCTGTGTTTGTTATCCTAACATTATAAAAATCAGAATCTGTACTTACATCGCCTATCTCAGTTACTTCAGAAGGCCAATCTTGATATAAAATAGGGTATTCGCATCTTGTACCTCTACAGATATCTGTGTGTTTTCCGTTATAGGTATCATGTTCAAATTCTATCTCCATCAATGTTGTATCATCTGCAATAAAGTTGCCTTTCCAGCAGCCACCGCTTTCATCCTCGTATGTTTCATCTGTATATACGATATCATCACCACAACATTGTGTACCTGTCCAAGTGAATGAAGGTATCTGGTTACAGATGGGGTTTGCTTCATTATCTTCTACATCAAAGTCATAAACCCATTCCTTTGTAAAGGAACAGTACTTATTTTTTTCAGATTCTGTCTCATAATCATAGGTAAGATGCATTCTATCGAAAACCCATACATTGTAGCTTTCACGATCCATTTTGTCTATAATCTTTGTTTCAATGTAGTCCGCTGGTAGATCTTGCTTCCTTGCTGTAAATATTATCTCAGAGATATTGCCTTTATCTACTTCCCCGAGTTCGCCATCAATAGGAATATAAATGTGTCGCATCTGTTGCGAGGGTGCTAGTTCACCGTCTTCAGTTATTCTTTTATTTTCAATAGCGTATTTTAGGATTGGACCAAAATCATGTTCTTTTTCATTTGTATCTTTAATGATCAGTCTAACTAAAGCTGGACGTAAAGAAGCAAAATAGAATTCAAGCGCCTTGAACCCTTTCCAATTTGTATAATGTAAAATTGGCACATCGCCACCGGGAATCGAATAGGTATAGGGTGGAATATCTTCACGTGCTTTATGTTTTACAGGTATCTGAAGAACTGTGTTGTGTTTCTTCTTGTTTAAATCATGGACTTCGACGATATAGGATAACGGCTCCCCCATACGCCTTACTTTTGGTAGCCCTAATATTCCTTTGTTAAAACAGATACCTAAATCATTGCCACAACATTCTCCAATTGACCCCATATCACCTTCTTTGTAACACATAAAAGCATCATACTCAATTTCAGTACTGCTCCTGCTCCCTGGAGTACCACTACTCCCTAAAGAGGCAGATACAGGACTACCTCCAATACTAAACCCCTCTAAAGCATCTTCAATTGCAACAGCATCAATATCAATCCCATCTCCAATATAAGAATCAGTATCGCCAGCACCCTGGCTATCCAAAGAGATAGTTGATTGAAGAGCAGTAGAGGTCTCTACCTGTGGTGTATCAAATTCATCCAATATATTCGTCCCATAACCAGGATCCAACCTAATAGTTCCCTCTGGATCACACACATACCATTTTTTATTGAAAGGGATAACATCATAGATTGTTGATTTGATGTCTGGGTCTGGTACAGTAACTGGTTCTGCCTCGCTTAAAGGAATAATATTATCGCATTCTCCTGCAGTATCTACATCTGTAATAGGGGTCTCAAAACCCTCTATTTCGTGCCAGACTTCAAGGCCACCATAAGCACCCCAGTTATCAAGAAGTAAACTAATGTGTCGCCAACCAGCACGGCTACCATATTTAAATTCTGTTTCAAAGACTTCTGGTTCCTGATCCCACACTGCAAGATCTTCTTTTGTAAAACTAAAGATTTGTTTACCATCAAGTAAGTATGTTAATTTGTTGTCAGCTTTAGCAGAAATCTTTGCAGTCTTTGTTGCTGTTATATCTTCATTTAAATAGATATAAAAATCAATCTTTTTTTGGTAAACGCCATCTTCATTTTCTATAGATAAGTTATCCTTATTTGGACCGCCCAGTTCTACAAGTTCTGTTGAGAGTGGCGGATTTTCACATATAATTGCACCAAAATCTACATTAACAGTACAATTATTGGGGCCATATTTCTCAACTACGGCTGAAAAATTACCACAGGGTACAAATTTTGTTTTGCCTTGTTGTTTGATTATTTCCCGGTTTTTATCCATTATAATGTCTTCATTTTTTACAATATCTCTTCTTACAGTAAGTATCTTACCTGAACCTGCCTCTGATGTGGTTAGCCATCCCCAATCACACGAATCTTCGCCTTTTTTACAAATCGTTTCATCATCATTCTTTTCTTGTATTAAACCAAATTCACTGATGCTATCATCACCACAACATCTGTTCGTGTCAGGTGTTATTGTTTCACCCCACTCACCACAACGGCTTTCACATGTTGCAAGATTATCATCACCCTCACAGATTTCGTTATAGACAGCTTCTCTAGACTCGCCATCAATTTCAAATCTTTGCCTATTCTTACAATCGTGAAGTATCCCATCGCATGGCTCTTCTTCAAAAATTCTAAAAGGGTAGATAGTTGGATCAGAATCATCACAATCATCCTCAGTATAATCGTCTCCTTCAACAAAACCATCCTTATCTTCGTCCCATTCACATCCTTCCATTGTACCTGCTTTTGTGGCTATTTTTGATAATGTTCCATCGTTTACTTCAAGGCTTACATCAAAATTAATATGCCCCCATCTTCGGATAACAATCTCTGCATAATGCCATCCCTTTTCAAGAACGACTTCTGCTTCTTTCCCGTGTGTAGCTACTTTTTTGCCATCAATAGATAATTTAACACCTGCAGAACCTGTACTAGTCAAATAAAACTTTACATCTTTATCTTCATCCAGATAAAAATAAGTATAATAAACGCCCGTATTGGTCTCATCATAACAAATACTTAATACCTGGAAATTAAAATCATCATCCATTGAAACTTCTCGGAAATCTTCTGAAGTAGGTACAATAGGACACCAATGATTTCGCCATTTCCATATATTATCACACGCACGTGCACTCACAAAACTAACAGAAACTAAACTAATGATAATAAAGAGTAATAAAATCGCTAACTTATTTTTCACCACGTTTCCCTCTTTTTATATTATTATCTAGGATGAGTTATTTTATGGCAGACTTATATATAAATGTTTCTACGTAATTAGTGCAGACTTTCTCTAGCTTTCTTAGCGTGCATGCCTAGAATTATGCCAAAACTTTTTAGTTCAGCTGGTGAACGCATTTCCATTGGTTTTGTTGCAAAAGAAGCAATTGTTGTTTTAACCTTGTACTTTCTGCAAAGTTTGACATTCTGCATCATCCTGCCGAGTAATCTAGATCTCCATTTTTCTGAAGAATTCAATATTGAGTTGAAACTAAAACCAACAATTATGTCTTTTTTACAAGCAAGACTACATAGTACTTGGTTAAGGCCAGATTTACGAAAATGCATATGATCATGTTTTTCAAGTTTTTCAAGAGCGTAAATTAAAGAAACATGCTTGTTTTCAAAAGCCATTCTAGAATGTTCATCTGCTTCTACAATTACAAAATCTGATTTGTTTCTTGCTTTCTGGATTTGTTTTGGGTTTGTTTTTACACCAAATATGATTTTAATTTTTGTTTTGAATATTTGTTTTTTGAGGTTTTTCTGATCATAAACAAAAATAAGTTCATTGTAGCCTAGTTTTTCAGCTAATGAAATAAACTCTTTCTCATTGTTCTTTGGGAACACAATATCTCTCATTTTTTCACTAAACCCAAAATATTACAAGATTGGCAAACCTCTTTTTTAGCAGGCTCACCGCACATGTTACAGTTGTTTGGTTCTTTTACAGCTTTAAAATGTTTTTTTAGCTTAGGAAGTAGTTTCAGGTATGATTTAATAATGTTTGCTTTAACATCCGCATCTGTTTTCTCTAACTTGTTAAGTTCTTTTCTAACCATATTACGGTATACATCTGTTCTACAAGGGCATTCTTTGTAAGAGACGGGAAATTTCATTAGTTTTGAATATCTTTCAACCTCGTTTTCTGTACAGAAATACAAGGGTTTTATCCTTGGTACAAAACTACTGTGTCTAACTATGCCTGTCATAGGACCCATACGCGCATTAAGTTCTAGGCTGCCTCTTAGGAAATTCATCATTACTGCTTGCGCTTCATCATCAAGGTTATGGCCAGTTACAATTTTGCTAGCCTTTAACTTTCTTACTTTACGGTTCAAAAGATATCTTCTTAATACACCGCAGATTGTACAGGATTTTAGTTTATGCCCTTTAGAATTAATAACTTTTCTAAGATAACATAAAGAGTAACCAAACTCATCTCTGAAAGAAAGAAGATGTAGTACAACAGAATGTTTTTTACAAAAAGCAACCAGATTGTCAAGGCTTTTTTGTGAATAATTACCAATAACAGCATTGACTGTTATAGCTTCTACATTATAGCCAAGTTTCTTTAAAATATAAAGAATGGTTGTACTATCTTTACCACCACTACAAGCTACAAGTATCTTTTCTTTTTTATTACAAAGTTTGTAATCTTTTATAGTTTTCTTAACTTTATTCTCGATTTTTTTAATAAACATATTAGTCATTTTAATTCTTCAAGTTTCTGTTTTATTTCATTCTCATCAAATGCAATTAAAGGCATTAGATGTACCATATCTAATCCAAGTTCTTTAAAATCTTTAAGTGTTTGGCCAGTTACAAAAAGTTCAACACAATATTTTTTTGCTAGCACACCTAATTCTTTTAAATCTTTAACTAGTTCAAGTTCTAGTTTTGTTCCGTAGGAATACACTTTAAGTAGAGAAATATCCACTTTTCTAAGTCCAACTGGTATAACAGCGCAACCACGTTTCATCATAAGTAATGCAGCAAGCTGGTCTTTCTTGTTTTCAATTAAAGCAATCACTCTACCTTCTACACCTAAAGGCAACCCGCCAAGACATTTAACACGTTCGTTAAAGATATATGCATTGCCACTAATAAGTTCTACACCAAGTTCAAAATCAAAATCCTTAAGACTAACTTTTGCACATGTTTTCTCGACAATAAACTGCCCTAACTCTTGATTAATTTGCGCAGATTTGAGTTTTATGCTTTTGTCACATCTATGTGCACTTACCCTAAATGTTTTTTTATTATCCAAACTCTTAATTAAAGGTAATGCTGCTTTCTTAATCTCCACAATATCAAGCTTGGCAACAACACAGTTGCTGTAAGAGTGCACTCCGAAAACATTTTTTAATTGTTTACAAGAATTATCTGTATGAATAAGTATCCTGCCTGGCAAACGCTCGATCTTTTCAAAAGAAACTTTGTTTTTTTTCAGACAATCCTTTAGATTCCTAACTAAACGTTTTTCAAAATAATTTCTGTTTCCGCCTTTCAAAGCAAGTTCTGCGTAACGTACAAGTATCATTTGCTGTTTTTCATTAACTCTTCTTCAAATTCTTTGAAATCCTTGTATTTCTCTTTTATTTTTTCAAGTTCTGCCTGTATTCTTTTGTGTTTCTCTTCAACACTTTTAGGAATAGGTAGTTTGTTTTTAGTTAAGTAATCATAGATAGCTTCATTAAGACCTTCTTCTGCAAGTGTTGAACAGTGAATTTTTATTGGAGGTAACCCATCCAAAGAATCTGCTACATCTTTGTTAGTTATCTTAAGTGCTTCTTTGACGGTTTTGCCTTTAACCAAATCTGTTATCATTGAACTTGTAGCTATTGCAGCTGCGCAACCAAAGGTTGAGAATTTAATGTCTACAATAACATCATCCTTTACCTTGATGTAGATCCACATTACATCTCCACAACTAATATTGCCAACCTTACCTATACCGTCTGCATCTTTGATTTTACCTTGATTGTGTGGGTTCCGGAAATGTTCCATTACCTTTTTTGAATACATAGTTATCACCTTTTGCCAAACGGGCTAATTTTTCTAAGTTTTTCTACTACTTCTTTTACAGATTTAATTGTATAGTCAATCTCCTTCTCTGTATTAAATCTAGATAATGTAAAACGTAATGAACCATGCATCATATCAGGGGGTACACCTATAGCTTCCAAAACATGGCTTGGTTTTAAGCTATGTGAAGAACATGCTGAACCTGTTGAAACAGCTATGCCTTTTTCATCTAAGTGCAACAACATTGCTTCGCCTTCAACAAAAGCAAACGACATGTTGACATTATTGACTAGACGCTGTTTTCTTGGTCCATTAAGCTTCACATCAGGTATTGTCTCAAGACCTTTAATCAATCTATCTCTAAGTTTTCTGATGTAATCAGATTTGGTATCTAGGCTTACTGCTTTTGCTAAGCCCACTATTGCTGGGACATTCTCTGTACCTGCTCTTAAACTAAACTCGTGCCCACCGCCATATACCATTGGGCAGAGTGGAGCTTTTTTACTTTTGTAAAGGAAACCTACGCCTTTAGGTCCATGGATTTTGTGCCCAGAAAAACTTGCATAATCTACACCTAGTTCCTTTACATCAAACTTTGTTTTAGTAAAACTTTGCACTGCGTCTGTATGAAACAAAGTACCATTGTCATGAGCTATCTTTGCCGCTTGCTTGATTGGTTGGATTGTACCAACCTCATTATTAGCATGCATGATTGAAACAAGTAGGGTGTTTTTGTCAATAAGCTTTTTTACTTGTTCTAGATCCACTACACCATTTTTATCTACATCAAGATAATGTACCTTTACTCCCTGTTGTTCAAGGCATTTGCACGTATTAAGTATAGCTGGGTGTTCAATCTTGGTTGTAATTATGTTTTTACCTTTTCTTTCGCCACAGAATATTGCACCGCGTAGAGCCATGTTATCTGATTCTGTACCTCCAGATGTAAATATAATCTCTTTTGGTTCTGCACCAATCGAAATAGCTATTGTTTCGCGTGCATTCTCAAGTGCCTCTTTAGCTTCTCTACCAAACTTGTGCAGAGAAGATGCATTGCCATATTTATCTGAAAAAAAGGGTTGCATTTCTTTAACTACTTCTGGATCCACTCTTGTGGTTGCTCCATTATCAAGATATACTTCCATATTATCACCTAGTATTGTTCTAAACAAGCGCTACAGTCCTTTGAAAGCCCATGATCATGCTTCCTGTGTACTTTACACAACAACAAACATTTTTTTGCCCTTTTGCATAACTCGTTTATTTCTTTAATTAAACAGGTCTGGTCTTTAATCAGTTTTTTTGTGATCTCTTTTATCCTGGTTTTGATCTCTTTATCCAGATCAACATCATTACCGCGTTTACCTTTAAGGTATTGGCTAACTGCAGCTTCTGTCAGACCAAGCTTTTGAGCTATTTCATTCTGTTTCAAGCCAAGCTTTTTCATTTCAATGGCAATCTCTTTCCTAATAGCAGGCAGGATATACCAAACCTCAATCTCTTGTGGCATTAATTTCATGAACTTAACGATAGTTAAGGTAGAATATTTAAATTTTGTGGTTATATTATATAGGCATACCATTGTTTTGGAATATGTATTTTGCAGCAACCATTTTTGTAACTTATTGCTTAAGGGCCTGAGGTGCTTGTTTTTCCAATGGAAAACCAGGGGCGTTACATCTTGAACACTTTCTGAAACAGGCAAAAACAGCTATTTTAAGGCTTAATACCAGAAATATTACAAATGAAATCAAAGGGGCATACCAAATGCATCATTTAGTTTAGAATGGTTTCATTTAAAAACCAAAGTATTTATAAATAAGCTTGCTTTTTAAACCCTTATAAATAAAACGCTTATGGGGGCGATATTATGGCTGAAAAAAACATAAAAGTAGTAAATATCGTGGTTTCAACTGATTTAGAGCATGCTATACCTCTTGAAAAGATGGCAGCAACGCTCAGTAACACTGAATACAACCCAGAACAATTCCCTGGGCTTGTTATTAGGATTAAAGAGCCTAAAACATCTGCTTTAATATTTAGTTCAGGAAAGGTTGTATGCACTGGTGCAAGGACCATAGACAAGGTACACGAGTCTATCAAGAAGATTATAAAGAGTCTAAAAAAGATAGGAATCAACATTAAGATACAACCAAAAGTAAACATACAGAACATTGTAGCTTCTGGTAGTGTTGGTATGGATCTTAACCTGAATATCCTTGCAATGAAGCTACACAATACAGAGTACGAACCAGAACAGTTCCCAGGTTTAGTGTATAAGCTTACAGAAGCTAGGGCAACTTTCCTTTTATTCAGTAACGGAAAAGTAGTTTGTACAGGTACAAAAAGCGAATCTGCTGTGAAAGAAGCACTAGACAAGCTAATTAAAAACCTAAAGAAGATCAAAACGTAAAATTCTAGAGCCACTGGACAAAGCAGGGTGTCCAGTGGAAAACTGCGTTATTATAGCTTGAGCTATCTGTTTTTTGGCGTTTGGGGGAGCCACTGGACACTGGACATGTGTACGCGTGAGGTATTTAAACTATAAAAGAAGTGTTAATAATATGAATACAGCCGAACAAATAAAACTATTCCAAGAATTTATAGAAACCAATTATTTAGCTATTCTACAAAAGAATCTCAGAAAATCTCTTTATTACCTAGTTATAGATTTTACAGAGTTATCAAAGTTCAACCCAAAACTAGCTGATCTAATGCTAGACCAACCAGAGGATCTAATCAAAGCTGCAGAACTAGCAATTGAACAATTTGACCTGCCTAAAGCTGCTAAAGATGTTAAGATTAGGGTTTCAAACCTACCAGAATCACAAAAGATAATGGTTAGGAATATTAGAAGTGAACATATCAACAAATTTCTTGTTTTAGAGGGAGTAGTTAGACAAAAATCTGATGTACGCCCTCAAGTTACATCTGCAAGATTTGAATGCCCAAGTTGCGGAAATATTATCTCTGTTTTGCAAGTAGATAAAAAGTTTAAAGAACCAGCTACATGTGGTTGCGGTAGAAAAGGCAAATTTAGATTGATAGGAAAAGAGCTAATAGATGTACAAGGTATAGTGCTTGAAGAATCACCAGAGGATCTTGAAGGCGGTGAACAGCCTAAAAGAATGAACATATTTCTTAAAGAGGACCTAGTCAGCCCTATTTCTGATAAAAAAACCAATCCGGGAAGCAGAATCCAGGTAAGTGGAATAATCAAAGAAGTGCCTATCACTCTTCACAGCGGAGTTCAGTCTACTAGGTTTGACCTATTAGTTGAAGCAAACCATGTTGAGACCATGCAAGAAGATTATCTAGAATTGGAGATTAATGAAAAAGAGGTAGAACAAATAAGAAAATTATCAAACGACCCAAAGGTATATTCTAAGCTTATTAAATCTGTTGCGCCATCTATATTTGGTTATGGTAAAGTAAAAGAAGCATTGTTGCTTCAGTTAGTTGGTGGTGTGAAAAAGGAACGTCCAGATGGCATGATTACTAGGGGGGATATGCATGTTCTATTAATAGGAGATCCTGGTGCAGGTAAATCTCAGTTGTTGAAAAGGGCATCAACGGTTGCACCAAAAGCAAGGTATGTTAGTGGTAAAGGTGTAAGTGGCGCAGGTTTGACTGCTGCAGTTGTTAAAGACGAGTTTTTGAAAGGATGGGCTCTGGAAGCAGGTGCATTAGTTCTTGCAAACAGGGGGCTAGTATGTATTGATGAGATGGATAAGATGACCCCAGAAGATAGAGCTGCAATGCATGAAGCACTTGAACAACAGACAGTTAGCATAAGTAAAGCAAATATTCAAGCAACATTAAGATGTGAGACTACTGTACTGGCTGCTGCTAACCCTAAGTTTGGCAGGTTTGACCCATACGACATAATTGCTAAACAAATAAACCTGCCGCCAGCTTTGATTAA
This sequence comes from uncultured Methanosarcinales archaeon, assembly GCA_964550525.1. Taxonomy (GTDB): domain Archaea; phylum Nanobdellota; class Nanobdellia; order Woesearchaeales; family JANQNQ01; genus CAZJZJ01. The sequence goes on along the minus strand of CAZJZJ010000001.1, from coordinate 74,404 downwards.
TAGGTTTGATTTAATATTTCCTGTAAAAGATTTGCCTGACGAGAAAAAAGATGAGCGTATGGCTAAACATATACTATTATTACACCAAAAGCCAGAAGACATACATCCTGATATTGATACAACCTTACTCAAGAAATACGTTGCTTATGCTAGGCAGACTTGTTTCCCTGTACTAACAGATGGCGCAATTGAAGAGATTAAGAATTATTATCTAAAGATGAGGGCTTCAGGTAGTGAAGAGGGTGGGATTAAATCTGTACCTATATCACCAAGGCAACTTGAAGCATTGATCAGGTTAGCTGAGGGTACTGCTAAATTAAGGTTAGCTAAGAAAGTAGGTAAGAAAGATGCTAAAAGGGCGACTGAGTTGTTAAATTTTTGTTTGGCCCAGGTTGCAACTGATATGGAGACAGGTAAGATTGACATAGATAAGATATCTACAGGGATCCCTGCATCACAACGTAGTAAGATTATTGTTGTCAAAGACATAATAGCCGATTTAGAAAACAAGATAGGTAAAACCATCCCAATAGACGACATATTAAAGGAAGCAGGTGAAAGAGGCATTGAAGAAGACAAGGTTGAAGATGCAATAGAAAAATTAAAAAGAAGCGGTGATATATTCGAACCAAAATCAGGGTTTGTACAAAGGATTTGAGAGGGAATGACTATGCCAGAGAATAATAAAAGACAAACTGCTTATAAGATTAAGATTAAGGATTTGCTTGAAGGCAACTATGTTGTTGAAGATGGGTGGAAACCAAATTATGTTATTACACCATACAATCTAAGAGTTTCTAGAGTTAATTTAGTGGGCGTTGTTTTAGAGAAAATACAAACAGGTGAAGCTGGTAAACAGGAAACAGTAATAATTGATGATGGTTCTGGTAAAATTGGGTTAAGATCTTTTGAAGAGAATAAGATGTTAAGCATATTACAAATAGGAGATATGATCGCGGTTATTGGTAGACCAAGAGAGTATGGTTCAGAGAAGTATATTGTACCGGAGATAATAAAACAGATAAAAGATAAAAAATGGATTGAAGTAAGAAAGCTTGAGCACATGAAGATATATAGTAAACTCCCGAGAATAAACCAAGAAGAGATTAATGTACAACATCAGGACAATGCCCTGTTAGATGCTTCAAAAGAGGAAATAATTACAGATGATACTAATGAGAAGGTTGAAACAACTAGTATTGAAAAGGTAATTCAGACTATTAAAGAACTTGATTCAGGGGATGGTGCTGATATTGAAGAGGTTAAGAAGGGGAGCGATGTTACTAATTCTGAAGAAGTATTGGATATGCTCTTGAAACGAGGAGACCTGTTTACAATACGCCCAGGTAGAGTAAAGATTCTAGAATAAAAGAGGTGTAACATATACTTCGATTGTTGCAGCAATTACAAGGATAACGATTGCCAACAATACTAACTCAGATGAATCAAAAAGTATTTTTTCAAACTTCCTTGTTCTAAAATCATGTCTAATTATTGCAATGGAAATTATTCCTCCTGCTAAGCCACCTACAAAATAAGCTAGCATCTCAGGCAAACCATGCACTATATAACGTAACAAACCTAGGGTAGTTGCTTGGAAATAGTGCCCTAAGGATAAAGCGCCTACACTCTGAGTGTAATAGCTTAATTTAGTGCGAATAAAGTTACCTATAGCTGCACCCACCACAGACGCATTCCATGTTAGAATAAATATTGCACCAACCCCATACAAAAAGGCAAACAACACGCAAAATGTAAGTACCCTGAGATTATTCATAAGTATAGCAGTAAACGAATTAAAAAGAAACACTGGTTGTCCTGAGACACGATTGTTTATACTAAGGATAGTACGCTCTTGTACACTATATACTAGACTAACTGTTTTCTGAGGCAAAACCGTATACCAGAACGCAAATGCAACTGTAAATCCGAGAAACAAGATAATTAAGAAAAATAGTGCTTTACTATGTTCTTTTAATATAGCTCTTTCGCTTTCTATCACCAGATCTTTCTTTTCTTCTAACCTAATTGTTCCCAAGACCAATGGTACACTTCCTAATACTATAAGAAAAACTGAAATTAAACTAGCTTGGTCAGGAAATACCCACAACGATAGGAATATGGCAATAGTTGAGTATAGCAAACCTAAGAAAAAAGCATCCCATGGTCTTTTCTCTGCTTTGACCGGATTTAGTAATGATTCTAATACCATATACCTGATTCTGGGTTTCTGTATTTAAATACTTTTTGAAAAAGACAATATTAAAAAACGAAGAGTTTAAATACCTTCTAAAATTACACTCACTAAAATGGATTATAAGAAGATGTTAGAAGATGGAAGGAAGAATCTCCCAAAAGCAGTATTCACTTCTGAAAGGTTTGAAATACCTAAAGTAATGGGACATCTCCAAGGAAACAGAACCATATTGAGCAACTTTTTACAAATAGCTACGAAACTACGCAGACCAGCAGAGCATATGTTAAAGTTTATTCTAAAAGAGCTTGCTGCACCTGGCGAAATAAAAAAGAGTGGTAGCGTGATTATTGGTACTAAAGTATCAGCGTCAAAGATAAACGATAAGATTAGATTGTATGCAAGACAATATGTCCTGTGTCCAGAATGCGGAAAACCTGATACTAAAATTATTAAAGAGAGTAATCTTACATTTATTAAATGTCATGCTTGTGGTGCTAGACACAGCTTAAAATCTAAAATCTAAAACCCGGGATACACATTGATTGCTAAAAGACATAAAAGCATTGAAGGTAAAATCATTATTGCTATCTGCGATGATGATCTTTTGGGTAAAAAGTTTGAAAAAGGTAAACTGCAGTTAGACCTTACGTCTTCTTTTTATAATGGAGAAAAAACCACTGAAGCAGAATTAGAAGAAATAATCAAAAATGCAAATGCATTAAATGTTGTTGGAAAAGAGAGTGTTGCTTTTTGCGAAAAACGAGGTTTGGTTGATAAAGATAGAGTAATAAAGATCGCAGGTATACCGCACATCCAGATTGTTATTGTCAAAGAAAGTTAAATTAAAAACAGAAAATGAAACGAGTACACCTACTTATTTCTGGTAAAGTACAAGGAGTATTTTTTAGATATAATGTAGACAAGATTGCTAAGAAATTAGGACTTCATGGTTTTGTTAAAAATACAATGGATGGCAAAGTTGAGGTTGTTGCAGAAGGATCAGAGGACAAATTACGAAAACTAATTAAATTCTGTGAACACGGTCCAGAACATGCAATGGTAGATGGTATAAGTACTAAAAAACAAGAATACAAAAAAGAATTCTCTTGTTTTGAGATTAGATATTAAAACCCACTAACCACACCACGCACCTAAACCGCTTTGCACTTCCTTTTCCTTACCAAATACCCCTTCTATCCTGGTTTTAGTAAGCTCTAACGTTTGTTTAAGGTAAGGTGGCAGATCAAATTTTTCAGCAAGCTCAATACTTGGTCCGAGGTACTTCTCAATAGAGCCTTTTGAGATAGTAAAAATAATCTTACCGCCACAAGCAGTACATTTTCCAATAAGTGGTGGTCTACGATACTTTTCATTACATTTTACACAACGAAACTTCTGCTGAGAAAACTTCCGTAGGTTGCCTTTAATATCTCTTAGAAAATGTTTTTCTATAACCAACCTGGCTACATCTTTTTCGTCAACGGCTCGAATTCTTGTTGCTATCTCCATCTGCCCTTCGAGTTTTTCTCTCATACTTGGTAAAGTCTTATATGCTGAACAATTAATGCCTGAGTTTACATTGCTAGTATCGTGGGTAAAACCAATCTTCTCGTACTGTTTTTCTGTATCAACTCTTGAATTAAGTTGTTCGACCTTTATCTCCCATGGAAACTTTTTGTTTAATGTGGCTTGGTAAAAATCCAAAGAATATTTCCAAGTTACATCTAAACCAAGAACCTGGTCATCTACTTCGGATGGCACAACCTTGGAAGTTAGTACCAATGGGCTGTCCATTGTCCTCCCACCACGTTTATCAGGTAAGTATTGTCTAGAAAAATTAAGTAAAGTATCCATTAACAAAATCACACTGCACTCGTCGCCATCACAGTCTCTTCTTAAGGCTGCATGCCAAAGGGGGTGTGCAAAACAGCCTTGTGTTTCTGAAAAACCAATTATCCTTCCAACAGTTGCTGCAGAGATATGTGGTGCTAGACCAAGTATAACTTGTCCAACAAGATCAGACTTATTTTTTATCCCATAATATGGCTGTAGATTATAATGCTTTACAAGTAACTCATCTATAACGCTGCAACACGCAACAAAACCACATCTGCAGATTCATCTGTGGTCTGTGTACCTGATGGAAGAATTACATCCTGAGGGAAGATCTCAAGAATCTGCTCTACGTCAATAAGTGGTTTATTATTAATATCGTGAGTATAACCAAGTTGTTTTAACCTATCTAAAGGTGTACCAATCTCTTTTGGTTTGAAATGAGTTATTGGTAATTCTGACATATCATACCTTGTTGTACCGTCTTTGTTCACGTACACACTATGTTTTGCACGCAGTATGCCTTTTGTTAGGTTTTCCGGGATATGGTCCTTATTTGATGTACCCCTCACACCCTTTATTAAATCTGGATAGGTATTCATACCTAATTTACCTAATGCAGAATTGAAATAATATTTAATATCTATCTCTTGTCTGGCGTGCGTTTTTGTTTTACCATGTTTGGGGCAGGTTTCAGAGTCAATTATCCCACATATTGGGCAGAAAAATTTTGGTTTTGCTTTCTTCCCACAATGTTCACATGTTTTGTATATTGTATCCTTATTGCATTTATCACAACGAAAAAGCGGAAAATCTGCTTTGATCTTGCCTGTTTCCATCGCTGCTTGAAAACTCCTTAGTCTACCTCCTTGATCACCAACAGGGAAAAGAACCTGCGGGTTGCCTGTAAGTTTCCGCATTTTTGCTTTTTCAGGTCTACCCATTCTGGCCCCAACAAAAGTTCCACATAGATCATTGACCTTTACATTTGCCAACAGATTAATTGCATTAATGGTTTTCTGGTTACCATCTAGTTTTGCAACTTTTTCAATCGCAGCTTTAACCGCAATCCCAGATTCAAAACCGAGATTGAATAATAAAGACATTAGGGCCTCCCCTAGAATAACAATATATTCTGAAGAAACCACTAAATGCGGGACTCCTACAAGCTCAAGTATGCGCTTAGGCTCTCTATCCAAGGGCAAGATCAGTTTTATATTGGTGGCTTTCTCATCAACCAGATTTGCTTTACTAAACCAGTTTAATAAAGAACCCAGTTGTTTTATTTGTATAGAGTTCCAGTAGTATGTGTGTAAGGGGTGTAATGGCAAACCCATCTTAGTAGAGATCGCAAAAGCCTGCTTAGATCCAATGTTGTGGGTTAATGGGTGGTCTATTACGTCTTGAACAACTTTTGTTTCCACCCCAGCAAACCCTGATGTTTTTTCTAGGTCAAGGCTGCCAAAGGTGGTTACTATTGACTTTTCCAGCTCCTGAACCCACCATTCCTTACAATACCCTGCAGGGGCAAGCCGTTGCCCATTCTCTGAAAAATCTCCATAATTAAATAAGATATCTCCTAGGAATAAAATCTCTTTAATCTTTTTTTTGTTGTCTCTAAGCTTTTGTTCTGAATCTAATTTAATGACGCTACCATCATTTAATTTGACTATAGGCGGTTCTATTGTATCGCATGGAGTAAGTGCTGCTCCTTTTCCTGGCCTTTCAATTTTTAATTGTGTGCCTGTAGCAATATAGCTGTTTAATACCCTCATTGTATTTGGATGGATTGAGGCAGCAGAAAAACCAGATAACCTATTACGGCCATACCTTAACCTAAACCCGCCAAGGGCCATAGGGTGTGTTAATACAGGCCTACCCGCAACAATGTCTTTAATAAAAGTATAGTTCGGAGTTATCTTAGTTTCTCCTTCCACTGTTTTATCACTTTTTGCTTTAATCTTTTTTTGTAAAATCAAGAAAGCCTCTAAAAATGACCAATCTAAACCATATTCTTTGCCCCATTTGACCAACCGTTTCCATAATTTTGGTGCTTTCTGTGCAAGCCCTTCTGCCATTACAAGACACATGCCCCCACGAATCCGGTTGGTTTTAACCCTAGGCAGATCCTTATAGTTTGAAACTTCAATCTCTTCTGTCGGATCTCCACTCACTTCAACAGGAAGTTTTTGACTTAGGAATTCTATTTCTTCTGGTGTTGGTAGGTATTGTAGGTTTGTTACACGTTCATGATAGTCGTAGATCTCGGAAACAAACCTTTTTATTTCATGCTCAGAAGGATCATACCTACTATAGCCCATAACTGAACGGATATAATCAGTTAGTACAATAGAAAATGCTGCACCTGTTCCACCTGCACCCCTTATTGGACCAGCATAACAAGCTGATAGGTACTGCCCCTTACTATCTCTACGTTTTTTTATTTCAAGACCAATAAAACCTTCAAGCGGTGCAGACACTATGCCTTGAGTCATGTAAGAGAAACCGGTTCTTATACCTGCTTCCATGGCTTCTTTTTTATCTTTAAATTTACAGAATTTACCTTTAGCTACCTCTTCTGCAATTTTGAGTGCAACTCTCCAATCTAGTTTGCTATACGCTTTTTCCAGTTCGCCTATGCGTTTAGTCATACCTGTGTTGACTAGTTGTGGGATCATATCTGAAACAAGACCCTCAACTCTTTGTGCCATGTTCCTAGCAAGAGGTACATCAACTTTGTCTTCAGGGTCTAGGCCTTTTTTTCTTGCTGCAGACGCAATTTTATATGCTTTTTTTAGTTCTGCATCTAAGGATAAGAAATAATTGCTAAGTTTTTTTGATTCTGCTGCCATCTTCTCTTAACCGAACCGTAATATTTTGGCTTCTCTTGTTTGTAGGTTTACTAAAGGAACTCTTGCGGGCTCAGGGTTATGCCCTACTTTTTGTTGGAAAGATGTTTTACTTTGCCAACATGAGCCAGAGATTAAAGTGATATTACGGTAGTGTGAAATAACGGACTTATGTATATGTCCTGTGACAAAAAAATCGGGAATCTGAGTGATCACAAGATTATCTGATGTAAGGTCTGGTTGATATAAACTAGACGTGTGTGTAGGTGCAAGGTGCCTTTTTCGTAAAAGAAATTTCATGATAACGTCTGCTCGATCATAACCACCATGTGCCCTGATATAATCCACATTTGCAACATAATAGTCAAATGAAAAACCATGATACAACAAAACAACAAAACCAGAGAAATCTTCTGTTTTTCCTATACAAACATAGGCTGGGTTGCTTACAAGAGTAACGTTCGGTAATTCTAACAAAGGTTCTACAAACTCTTTTCTTAACGCCGGCTGTGGTTCTGATATTCTTTGCGCATCATGGTTGCCAGGGCAGATGATAATCGCAACATCTGAGGGAATCTGTTTTAGATATCTCGCACATTCTGCGTACTGCTGTTTAACATCGTTAATAACAAGCTCTTCTTCTTGCCCAGGATAAATGCCAACACCATCAACAAGATCTCCAACAATAAAGACGTATTTTACTTTTTTAGATATTTCTCTTTGTGTTTCATTGCCAACCGTCTGGTTCATCCAGCTAATAAACTTATCAAATTCCCTGGGTAAGAAATTGTTTGACCCAATATGCAGATCTGATAAAAACAAGGCATATTCTTCTTCAGGTGACTTCTTAAGTTCACGATTTAAGGGTACCTCTGGCCAAAGAATATTGTTAGAAAAGACGATATTATCGCCATTTACCCCTATAACAGCTATAACCTCATCAGGCACAATTGTTTGCGCTTGTTCAAATAGTTCTGGTTTATTTTGGTTGACCAATACCTTAATCTTACCTGTGGGGTCTTCTAGGTTCAAAATGATGTTGTTGTTTTTAGTATATTGCATACTTTCTACCACGCCAATTATTGAAACTGTTTCTCTTTCTTTTTTTTGTAAAACGCGCGAGACAGAAAGAATATTTGTTAGTTCTTGTCTTTTTGAAAGGACCCCCTCTAAAAACCTATATCTAAGGTTTAAATGTTGAACAAAATCTTGCACACCAATTTTCCTACTTTTTCCTTCGTAAGAGGAGATAATTTGGACCTTCTTGTTTTGCTCAATATTTTCTATGTCACCATGAACTGCCTGTGTATCTTGATGTTCAAGCAAATAATCAACAAAATGGCTATATGATTTGTTATCTCTTCCAAGATCTTTGTATGTTTTTGATTTTTCAAGCTCTCTCCAACAAACCCCGGCACCAGAATTCTTACTAAAGTTACTTCTTAGGGCTTTGTCTAAAACCAGAGCATCTTTTTGTTTTGCTAAATCTAACAACCCCTGATTAGATTCCAAGATATCTGCCTCGCTTAAGTCATCAAGAAAATCCTGACTAATTAACAGGTTATTCTTGATGAAAAACCTGATTATTTCTTTCCTTTTTTGCTCTGTTTTTAAATCCAACATTTTATATACATACACATGCAGAAGTTCTGATCAAAGGTTAAGCGAGGCTTCAATAATTTTCTTTATTTTCGGCACTGTTGTTTCTAACACTGCCAAAGAAATCTCTCTTGTCCTGCCATATCTTCCTTTTGAAACAGTTTTCGCATTTATTATGCCCTGCATATCAAACTCCCCGATTATATCTGTAACTCTACGCTGAGTAAGAGGTCTCAGGCCGCACTTTGTGCATAGATTTTGATAAATTGTATAAACTTCACCAGTTGAAATTCCCTCTTTCCTTTGCTGTGCTGAAAGCAACACCACACCATATAAAATTGCCTGGTATTGTTTGGGTTGCACACTTATTGTGTCTATGGTCCTATCACGTTCAATTTTTTCTTCTGCTTTGTCTATGTGTTCAAGATCAACGTTTTCCTTGTTTTCCCTTTCTGCAATTTCCCCTGCGACACGCATAAGCTCTATAGCCCGTCTAGCGTCACCGTGCTCCCTTGCAGCATAGGCTGCACATTTTTCTACTACACCAGTTGAGACTGTACCTTCCTTAAAGGCATCCAAAACTCGTTGTCTTAATATATCTTGCAGCTGTAAGGCGTTGTAGGGTCGAAAAACAATCTCTTCTTCAGATAGAGACGACTTTACTCTAGGATCAATGTTTTGGGTAAAAAAGAGATCATTAGACACACCAACAATAGATACTTGTGAGTTCTCTAGCGCAGTGTTTATCCGAGTCAGGTTGTATAGAATCTCGTCGCCTGCTTTTTTTATTAGTTGGTCTATTTCATCTAGTACAATAATATAAAGATGTTTTTTTGAGTCGATTGTTTTAAAGAAGATTTTATATATCTCATCTGTAGGCAAACCAGTTGGTGGAACCTCTTTACCAAGCTGCCTTGTTAGTTGCGCAATTAATCTATATTCGGTGTCAGCCACTCTTTTTAATTTACAGTTCAGATACAAGATTTTTAATGGAATGTTTTTTTTATTGGCTACACCAACCATCTGTTCAGTTACGTAATTAACAACACATGTTTTGCCTGTCCCTGTTTTTCCATACACAAAAACATTGGATGGTTTATCTAATCTGAGAGAAGGCATAAGTATGTTTGCTAGTTGTTTTATTGGTTGGTCTCTGTGTATGATGTTGTTTGGTGCATAATCTGATTGCAGGATGCTTTTGTTTCTAAAAAGCGGTTGTCTGTCTAAGAATTTTTCAAATAAGTTAACTAAACCCCCGGTTTTCATTTTCCAATCTGCAAACGAAAGGGAGGTATTTAAAGTTTTTGTTTTTTGTCTGCTACCCTTTTGTTTCCTGTGTAATTGTGGTTCTTCTTTGTTTTTAGTTGTTGTTTAAGTTTTTTCTTTTGTTTTTTGTATTTTTTTGTCGTCGACTTTTTTCTTTTATTATTATTTTCTATATAGAAAACAAAAAACAAAAAAACAAAAAAACAAAACAAGATATCTCCAAAGGAAACAAAGGTGTCAGATACCAAAAGGGCGTGTAATAAACTGGAAATTTCGTTTGGAAGGTGTGACTCTTTAATTACTCTTTAATAGCAACAAAAAGAAAACATTTAAATAGGTGTTCAACTACCGGTTTATAATGTGTTTAACCTGGTTTAATTGGTTGTTTTTTGTTGAATCGGCGCTAATTGGTCTTTTTCAGCAAAAAATCCTTAAAAACTACTGGTTGTGATTCAATGGTCGTAGAAAAGGCGTTTTTATTAAAATTAAGGGATTTTGGTTTGAATACGTATGAAAGTAGGCTCTGGGCTGCTTTGTTGTCTAGAGGAACCAGCACAGCTGGCGAGCTCTCAGATATTGCTAATGTCCCCCGTTCTAGGAGTTATGATGTGTTAGAAAGTCTTGAACGAAAAGGGTTTATTATTACTAAACCAGGTAAACCTATTAAATATGTTGCTGTCTCTCCTGTGGATGTTTTAGAAAGAATAAAAAACAAGATTGAAAAACAAGCAAAAGAGAATGAAAGACTTGTTGAAGAACTGAAAAAAGGTAAGCTTTTGAGTGAACTCAATCTATTGCATTCGCAAGGCCAAGATCAAATTGAACCAAACGAGCTTGTTGGCAGCATTAAGGGCAGGAGTAATATTATGGATCAACTTGGGCTTATGTTTAAATCTGCTAAAAAACATCTTTCTTTGGTTATCGGTAATGAGGAGGTAGCTGGCAAAACTAAGTTTGCTAAGCTGTTGAACACAGCATCAAAAAAAGGCGTCAAAACAAGGGTTATTGCCTCTTTAACAAAAACAGACCCCGGCTTCCTTGGGGAACTAACTAAGCAGGGAACAGATGTTAGGGTTGTTAAAGATGTCGACGCCAGGATGTGTATTGTAGATGGCAAAGAAACCTTCTTTATGTTGTTAAGCGACAGCGACGTGCACCCAAATTATGATGTGGGCGTTTGGGTAAATTCCCCTTATTTTTCTTCGGCACTTAAAAAAATGTTTGATTCTACCTGGTCAAGCGCACAATAAATATACGCAGTTTTTAATGGCATATTCTTTTCTAATAAAAAGCTTTATATATAAGCATTGCTTTAAATATATTCAACAAAACAAAAGAGGTGCTTTCGTATGACGCTTGCAATTGAAGAGGTAACACTTAGCATAATTATTGGTACGCTTGCCGCTATTGTTTATAGCTTAAGGATACTTGTTCTGATGGACAGAAAGATGGAACGTATTGACGAGAATCTCGAAAAGATTGCTCTGAAAATGGTTAAAGAGGAAGTAAGGATAGAAAAACAGGAAAAAGCAATCCTAAAGAGATTAAGCAAACCAAAAAGAGTCAAGAAAAGAAAATAATTTTTCTTTTTGTTTTTTAATAATACAACTTTTTGCCAAATTTTTGAGGATATAGTGGCACGTATTATGAGCATTACCCCTAGATTAGGTATATCTAAACCAAACACTCTTGTGGGGGAAATAAGAAAACATCGGAATTGGGTATCTTAGGGCTTTTTTAATTCTGTTTCTAAGGTTGCTATTTCTTTCTCTATATTGGCTACAACTGCATCATTGTCCTGTTGGGTGGTTAAACTACCGCATTCTGGGCATTTGAATTCGAAGTTAATCGCCTGTTCAAAATCAAGCCTAATACAGCCCTGGGGGCAGAGGTAAAAATGTCCACCAACCTCTCTGGATAGCCTGTCTTTTAGTTTATCTAACCGCCTCTTTTTTAAGCTAACAGCCAAATACTTTATTCTTTTTGTATTAAATGTCCAGTAGTAGATGTACCATCCTTTCTTCTTATCCTTTTTCCTAGTAAAACTCACCAAATTTACATCTAGTAAGCGATACAACATGTTTCTTACTGTGTTTATCTCTTCTCCCAATGCATCAGCAATCTTGAACTCAGAAATGTTCTTCCTGTTTTTTAGGAATTTGACTAAAGCAATCACATCTTGGCCAGCAGCCTCACTTACTACTTGTTCAATAATCTTGTTTGAAAGCTTCATCTTTGCCCCAGATATGTGTTAATTTAAGATAGTAACCTTTATAAATCTTTCGTTTTTCAAATAGCGGTTTTCGGCCTTTTTCTTGGTTATTCTTAAACACAACGGCTCTTACTGGGCAAAACAGCAAAAAAAAGCCTTTTACTTGCTAAAAAAGGCGGGAAAAAAGGTATTTTGGCTAGAAACGCTTAAAAAGCAGGTAATGACTACTTCCGGATAACAAACGCCCACCTATCCCAACAACTCTTCAAAAATAAGGCCTTTGCTCTTCGCAATACCTTTTGAAAGAGCATATCCGGCTGGTGTTTTCTTTAAATCCTCGATATTTAGAAAATACCATTGGTTCTTGCTAAATTTAATAGCAACCCATGGTTCAGCTCCAAACCGGTTTGCAAAACCCTTTAGTTGACCTATTTCTTCTTTAGAAAAGTACTTACTCCTATTGTTTGACACCTTACACTCTATTGCAAGCTTACGAATCCTATTCCCTGCAAGGATATCTGGGGAAGGGTATTTAATTGAACCAGAACCAGCTACCCTACAAGCAGACCAATCCTTTGTTTGCCAAAATAAGTGTATTAGTTCACGTTCAGCGTTTATGCCCTTAGATTTACGAGACATTATCTTATTACACCTTAATTTTCATAAAGTCGTAAGCACAAGTAACATCGTTAAAATAATCCTTTGCTTCCTCTTCTATGTCTTTAGTTTCTTTGTAACGTTGAGAAAAGTGGGTTAGGATCAGTTTCTTTGCACCTGCACTGTTTGCTATCAAAGCAGCATCCTTAGCAGTTAGGTGCTTATAGCCTTCTGCTTTTTCAAGATGTTCTGTTATAAACGAAGCCTCACTTATTAACAAATCAGCGTTTTCAGCGAGTTTAACTGCATTATTACATGATAGTGTGTCTGCAATATATGCTATTTTTTTACCCTTAACAACATAGGTTACATCATCTGCTTTAATCTCTTTACCTTTCCACTTAATCTTTTGTCCACGCTGGAGCTTGCCTAATAGCGGTCCATCAGGGATACCTAGTTTTTTTATATGACTAACCTTAATCCTACGCCTGTCTTTCTCTATAAAACTAAACCCAACTGTTTTTATGCCGTGTTTTAGAGGCATAGACGTAAGTTTGAACGTATTGTTTTCAAAGAATACACCTTCGTTAATTTCTTTTAATTCAAATTGGATCGAGCCTTTAGAGAAAAAAGCTTTCATCATGTGTTGCATATAGTTTTTTGAGTTCTCTGGGCCGTATATCAATAGTTTTTTACTATACTCGTTTGCACCCATGGTTTGGATAAGTCCAGGTAAACCTAAAACATGATCACCGTGCCAGTGACTTATTAACACTTTAGTGATTTTTGCAGGTTTTATGCCTGCTATCTTAAGCTGCCTTTGGATACCTTCACCACAATCCATAAGTATATTTTCAGGGCCGAATCTAATCAAAATACCGGAATGGTTTCTTTCTTTAGTTGGTTGCATGCAAGATGTACCAAGGAAAATTATTTCTATCATGTATTTTGGGGTGTGGGTAAAGTATTTAATGCTTTTTGTTTTGTTTTTTATCTTCTATATGGAAAATAAATCTGCTTGGTCAAGCTTGTTTTAAAAAGAAAGATTAATAAACATGGGTTGTTCCAGAAGTCTAATATGGGTAAGGCAAAACCAATTGATACAGTATTCACCAGAGAACGGGTGATAACAGAGGATTCAGATTTAGCTAGAGAACTCTATAATCAAAGTAGGTTTGGGGCAATCCTAGACAATAAAAAGGTTCAACTTTCACTTATAGAAGCCCTTTATTTGCTTGAAAAAGGGAAGATTAGGGTTTTAGACGGACGTAACAAACCAATAAAACCTGAAAAACTAATTAAAAAAGCACGAAAAATAGAACCAAATTTCTGGATACGTTACTGTGTTTTCAAAGATATGCGAAATAGAGGCTATATTGTCAAAACAGCCTTAAAATTCGGTGCAGATTTTAGGGTATATGATAGAGGTGTTAAGCCAGGTGAAGACCACGCAAGATGGATTATCTACCCTGTGCATGAAGGCGAGACACTGACTTGGTATGAGTTTGCTGCTAAAAATAGGGTTGCACATTCTACTCGTAAGAGGCTTCTTATTGGTGTAGTTGACGAAGAAGCAGATGTTACCTATTGGGAGATTAAGTGGATGAGACCATAACAAAATTTTTATATTCTTATCTTATTCTATTTCACATGGATGCGAATGTTTCAGAAAAGATTTTAAGAGCAGTACAGCGTAGGGGACCAGTCCTTCCAGCGCAACTAACAAAAGAAGCACAGGTTAGTCTAACCTTTGCTGGCGCGTTTTTGTCTCAATTAGTTTCTTCTGGCAAACTCTTTATGTCTAATAAACGTATTGGCAGTAGCCCTGTTTATTACATTAAAGGGCAAGAAACAAAACTACAAAACGTGCTCTACCCGCATCTTAACCCAAAAGATCAACAGACCTTTAACATTCTTAAAGAAAAGAAGCTATTAAAGGATCAGGATCTTACACCTTTTCAAAAAGCTTCATTAAATAATCTAAAGGATTTTGCAATCCCGTTGACAATCAAATTAAATGGCAATGCACACAAATTCTGGAAATGGTATATGTTACCTAATGATGATATTGGCAAATTTTTACAACAGCAACAGACCTTTACAGAAGAACCTTCCTTAAGTGTTGAACAACCAAAAAAAGAAATAAAACCAGTACAACCAGTGAAAGAGCTTACTCCAAAACAACCTAAAGAAGAAGTAAAAGAAGAAAAAAAGAAACAGTTCGAAGACGAATTGAAAAAGTACGAAGATATTCTTTCAAAACTAGAAAAAGAAAAACTTGGGCTGGAGAAAGAGAGAAAAAAAATAGAAGAAGAACGTAAAAAGATCGAGAAGCTCCATGAAGCTAAACCAAAACCACAACTAGAAAAAGAGGTAGAAGATAAACAGGAGAAACTTGTCGAAGCTAAACCAAAACCAACAGTAAAAGGAATCAACGATCCTTTCTTAACACAAATAAAAACCTTCTTCAACAAGAAAGATATAGAAATCAAAGAATTTGAGATTATACGGAAAAAATCTGAGATTGATTTAATCATTTCTGTGCCTTCTGCAGTCGGTAAGGTTGAGTATTATTGTAAAGCAAAAAAGAAAAAGAGGTGTAATGAAGGTGATTTATCAGCTGCTTTTGTTAAAGGGCAAACGAAGAAACTTCCAGTAGTGTTTTTGACCCCTGGAGAGCTTACTAAACGTGCTTCTGAACAGCTTTCAACAGATTTTAAGAATATAATATTTCAAAAATTCGGATAAAAAATGGGTGTAAAAATATTCGAACTCATCCCTACAAAAGAGATTGAGTTAAAGGACTTAAAAGACAAAGTAGTTGCTATAGACGCGCCACTAATCCTTTACCAGTTTCTAACTACAATAAGGCAGAGAGATGGTTCGTTGTTAATGGATTCTAATGGTAATGTTACTTCCCATCTTACTGGGCTATTTAGCAGACTCACAAATTTCCTTAAAGTTGGTATCAGACCCTGTTTTGTTTTTGACGGAAAACCCCCCTTACTAAAAAAAGAGGAACGAGAGAAACGTGCAGCAATCAAAAAAGAAGCAGAAAGGAACTATAAACAAGCAGAACTTGTTGGAGATATTGACGGTATGAAGAAATACGCTTCAAGAACAACCCGATTAACTAAAGAGCATATCACTGAGTCTATGGAACTTCTAAAAGCATTCGGAGTACCTGTGATACAGGCCCCATCAGAAGGTGAAGCACAAGCAGCACATATTGTCAAAAAAGGAGATGCTTACGCAGTGGGTAGTCAAGATGCAGACTGTTTTATGTTTGGCGCATCTAGGCTAGTAAAAAACCTTTCTGTAACAGGCAAAAGAAAGAAAACTGGGGCGTTAAGTTATACTATTGTTAAACCTGAATTAATCGAGTTGGATAAAGTATTAAATTCGTTAGGTATAGATGGAGACCAATTAATCGCTCTTGGTATGTTAATTGGTACTGACTACAACAACAAAGGTATCAAAGGTATAGGGCCTAAAAAAGCGCTTCAACATGTAACTAAATTCGGTAAAGATTTTAATTCGTTGTTTAAAGAAGTAAAATGGGACGAGCATTTTGATATTTCTTGGGAAAAAATCTTTAACACAATAAAGAACATGCCAATAACCTCAGATTACGGTCTTAAGTGGACTAACCCAGACGCAGAAAAAATCAAGGATTTGCTTGTAGAAAAACATGATTTCTCTTTAGAAAGGGTTGAAAATAGTCTTAAAAAAATCCTGGCAGAGCAGAAAAAGAAAAATCAAAAAGGACTTGGTGACTTTTTCTAACAAAAAGCTTATTAAGTAGGTTGTTTTTTTATTCCTAATATGTTAACACTAAAAACTCCCCTTAAGAAAGCAGAGCATGTTAAGAAGTACCTATTAGAAACAGGCAATTTCAATAAAGAGTACTGTATTGCAAAAGATAAAAACAACATATATTTTCCTATAATTAAAAAATTTCAGGCACCGAAGAAATACCCTTTTATCAAATTTTCAAACAAAACGTTAAAGAAATTAAAAAAAGAACCACGTGACCTTAAAACAGCTCTTCTGAGTAAACTATCTAAAAAAGAACTTAAACATCTTAAAACTGCCTTTGATACTGTAGGGTCAATAGCGATCCTCGAGGTTGATGACATATTAAAGAAAAAAGAAAAATTAATTGCAAAGACTCTTTTAGAGACAAACAAAAACATTAAGACAGTCTTAAGAAAATCCGGGATTCATACAGGAGTTTTTAGAACACAAAAATTAAAATATCTAGCAGGAAAAAAAACAAAGGAATCCATCCATGTTGAAAACAGTATTAAAGTTAAACTAGATGTAGAAAAAGTTTACTTCTCTCCACGCCTTGCTACAGAACGCAAACGTATATCTGGGCTAACAAAAAAAAAAGAATCTGTTCTTGTAATGTTTTCTGGTTGCGGTGTTTACGCGTTTGTTATAGCTAAAAACGCTTTTCCAAAAGAGATATGTGCTATCGAGATAAATCCTGTTGCACAAAAATATGCTTTAGAAAATCTTTCTATCAACGGGTTTAATAATGTTAAGTTCTTCAATGGCGATGTGCGTAAGGTTGTTCCTAAACTAAAGAAAAAATTTGATCGGGTTTTAATGCCTTTACCTAAGGGGGCTGAAGATTTCCTTGATATTGCCCTATCAACTGTAAAAAAGAATGGTGTAATCCATTTCTATGACTTTTTAAACGAAAGGGAGATACCACATGTTGCTATAGCAAAAATCGATATGGCATGTAAAAAAGCAAAAAAGAAGTACAAAATTCTGGGGTATAATAAATGTGGGCACCATGCCCCATATGTATTCAGGATATGTATAGATTTCCGGGTTAGCTAATAGATTAGAAAACATTAAAAAGACTCTTTTTCTCCTTTATATCGGCGTGTGTGATGATTTAGTGAACACCCTAAGATTCTCGAAAGAGAAGATGATTAACGGAAGTAACTTATGAACACACGCCACTTATTTTTATATAAAACCAGAAAAAAATAATTGGATTAACCAAACATACTCAAAGAACCTTTGGTTCTTTGGTCGTTCGGCTTTTAACCGAACATATTTAGATAATCCTTACCTTCTAGCTCTTCATGTCTCTTGACCTTTTGAATAGCTCGTTTGAAATCATCAGCCCGAACCATACGTTTGTTACGTCTTATAGCAAAATAACCTGCTTCAGTACATGTGGCTTTAATCTCTGCTCCTGAAAAGTTCTCTGGCATAAGCTTAGATATCTTATTTAAATCTACACTTTTCGCAAGTTTCATCTTCCTTGTGTGAATCTTCAGGATCTCTATTTTACTCTCAAATGTAGGGTATGGTACATGAATAAGTCTATCCAATCTACCCGGTCTTACTACAGCTGGATCTAGGATATCTTTTCTGTTTGTAGCTCCAATAATCTTTACATTACCTAATGGCTTAAATCCGTCTAGCTCTGCTAACAATTGCATAAAAGTTCTTTGTACTTCTCTTTCACCACTAGTACCTATCTCAATCCTTTTAGCAGCAAGCGCATCAATCTCGTCTATGAAAACAATTGCTGGAGCTTTCTCTCTAGCAAGTTCAAAAACCTCTTTAACCAGTCTTGCACCTTCACCTATAAACTTCTGTACAAGCTCAGAACCTACAATCTCAATAAAAGTTGATTTTGTTGACGCTGCAACTGCTTTTGCAAGTAGGGTCTTACCTGTTCCAGGTGGACCGTAAAGCAGAATCCCTTTTGGAGGTTGTATTCCTACATTCTTAAACAAATGTGGTTTTTTAAGTGGTAACTCTACAACCTCTCTAATCTCATTTATTTGTTCATTTAATCCACCAACTACATCCCAACCCATCTTAGGCTTATCAATAATCACAAATTTCTCGACATCAAAAGACTTAGATTTTGTAAGGCTTTCAACAATAGTAAGGTTCTTTTGTTCAACAACCACAGAATGGCCTATACTGGGTTTTTTACAATTAGAAGCCATGTTAACTAAAAACTGGTTACCGTTTGGTGTCCTTATTATAACTTTATCCTCTTTAAAATCTTTTACTTCACAAATCATCAATGGTGGTTGCCTAAACTTATCTAACTCACTTCTTAATTGGTTTATTGTCTGTTTAAGTAACTTATTCTCTTCATCTAACGCATTAGACTGTGCAGTATAACTATAAATTACCTTATCCAGCTGATCTTTAGTTGCCATATTATGTTGGTAAGCGTTAATCTCTTTATAAATATTACTCTCCCTAATGTGGTATGTTGAAAAAGTACTAATTCCTTATTCTATACTCTAGAAAAGAAATACTCCTTTCTCTATAATCTTCTTTTTATCAAGAAAAATAGTGGGTTTAGTAAAAACACCATCAACATGTACTGGAACATCCACTTTTCCTTCAAAAGCAGTATTATTTCCAAGCGCTATATGTGCTGTACCAAACACCTTTTCATCTTCAAGCACGTTCCCAGTGATCTTTGCTTTTGGATTGGTCCCTACACCCAATTCTGCGATATTAAATGCATCCCTACCTAATGGCTCTAAGATTCCTTTTAATCTCTTAATATCACTTTGCTCTCCTTCAAAAGAAACAGCATAACCACCTTTTACAATAACCTTTAATGGCTTCTTTACTTTAGAATTTAAGATAGAAGCATCTACAACGAAAACACCATTAGTTGTCCCTTCATTTGGAGCAAGACATGCTTCTCCTTCAGGTAGGTTCCCCCATTCACCCTTTTTAATAAAGATACCTCCGCTTCTTCCATGACATTTCTTACCTTTAATATCCATTGAAATATCTGTACCTTTATCTGTGATTACTCTAACTTTACTTGCCTTATCAATACGGTCTGCTAGCCTATTGGTTAATTTCTTAATTTTTTCATAATCAGCTAACATAGTTCTTTCCATTATTTCTTCTGTGATTCCTGGCATAGAAGCAATTCTTGTGCCTTTTTTACTTGCATTCTTTCTTGCATTGGTGTGAGATAATGATTTTGTTGTAGTCATGATCACTACATCGAACCCTAGCATTTTTTTAGCTACCTTAGTAGGAGGTTCTTGACCATTACGTTGCATTGTGGGCATCTCAAACAACTTTGTATTCTCTGTAACTTTTTTTGCTGCTTCTGCAATGTGTTTAGCTATCTTTTTTTTATTTTTATCATATAAAACAAGAACTTTCTCTCCTTTCTTTACATGCATACAGATGTTAATTATAATCTCAGAAGAGGTTTCTAAACTCATACTACAAAGCCACCTTTTTTTATAATCCATTTCTTTTTGCCATTAGATGTAATTCCATATACATCCAATTTTTGTCTTGGAGAGTTAATCACAATATCTACATGGTACTCTGTGTTTTTATCTGGTTCATATCCTGAACCAAGTGCAACATGTAACATGCCTGCAATTTTCTCATTTACAATCAGATAATCACAAAGTTTTGCTTTTGGATTGGTGTTTATTGAAAATTCACCTATATTCTCAAAGTTTTTAATAGAGGTGTTTATAATCTTTTGTGGCATACTCTTGTTTTTTTGATATTCAAGTATACGTTCCCAACATTCTTCTTTTTTCTTTTTTAATGCTGCTATAATCTTTTTTTGGCCTTTAAGAATCTTATACCCTTTCTTATCTGCATCAACTATTAGTGGCTTTTTCTCATCTATCCTATAACTCCTATCAACGCTTATAACCACATCTCCAATTATCCTACCAACAACCTTTTCAGGGGTTACAAAGGCTTCTCCCCCAGGGATATTAGCCATCATCCCTGCTTTAGTCTTGTATTTCTTCAAAAAATAAGGGTGTGTTTTATATCTTACATCTGAATCAGAACGCTTAACTATGCGGTGCTTACCATTTCTCCTTACCAGAGAAACATCAAAATCACTTTTGTAACCAGAGACCTCTTCACCAACAACCCTAACAGATTTACATTTATCTAATATCTCTTGAATCTTTTTATTTCTTTTACGCATAGTAGCATAATTTATGTTGCATGACTTGATAAATACATTTATTGGTAATGTGGAAGTAAACCCTAACCTTGTCTGTGGTTCTCTATCATCTAGTTTTGTTTGTGGATACCAATCAAATTTATATAACATTGAACCAGCTGAAGACCACCTTGTTTTTTTATTTGGAGAAGGATATCCTATTGCATTGCCAAACATGTGTTTACCTGCATAACCCTTACCACGTATAGCAAAAACAGCATCACTTATTTCTAATCTATCTAAACCAAGTGCATCTGAAAAATCTTTATATTTAATAAAAATATCTTCTTTAACATTTTTAGTCATCTCACAACCAATTAAAGTAGATTTTAGGTCTGCAACCCTTTCAACAGGATCAAGTAAAGACCATCTTGGAGAAGACGCACTTAACTTTACTCTACACTTCTTTTTAGCAGCAGTAAGCATAGCCCATGCAATAGCATAGTTATCAAAGTAGTCATCTAGAGGCATATCTAGGTTTTCTTCTTTTGGTATAGTCTCGAAAACAAGATTAAGTACTTCTTTTTTCTTAATAGCATAACAATTCTTAAGTATATTATTACAGGTCTGTAGTAACTCGTTCCATCTATATTTCTTAAACCAGCTAGGCATATAATCTAAAGATAGGCTTCCTTCAAACCCCTTGCGTTTAGCCTCAATAACAACTTCTGGTATTATAAAGAGTTTACTAAACTTTTTTTCTGTCCTATCGTCAACACTTTTTATAAAATCTTTCATAGTATGGCATTTATCGCTTTCAATCTTCTTCTTAATATCGCACTGTACTGCCCATATATCATTTAGTACCTCAAGATTAATGTCTTTACACATTATATGTACATCTTTTCCCACATTGTGGATTGCTCTTGTTAACGGTGCTAAGGAGAAAAAAGCATTTTTGTTGTTAATGTTCACAATAATCAGTACACTATTCCCTTTAATCTTCTCAAGCTTTTTTTGATACTGGTTTACTGCTAGAATAAATCTTTCTTCGTCATATTTCATACAAATCACCTATAAGGTTAGGTTATTTAAATCTTCTTATAATAACTAGGCTTTTCTGGCTTTTTGTCAATATAATTGGTTTTTTGTTAAATAAGACAGTATCTTCTATTCTTATGCCTATCTTGTTTTCAAAATAAATCCCTGGTTCTATAGTAAATACCATGTTGTTTTTTATAATATCTTTACTTCTTTTTTTTAGATTAGGAAGCTCATGAATATCTAATCCAATACCGTGACCTAGGCCATGAATAAAGTTTTCACTCAGTTTACCCATCTCTTTTCTACAAAAAGCGTTGATCTGGTGACATTTCATCCCTAGTTTAATGTGTTTTACTGTATTTTTTTGAATTTTGAGAAGTCGGTTATATAACTCAATTTCTTTCTTACTTGGTTTATCTAAGTATATTGTTCTTGTCACATCTGAACAATACCCCCTATATCTTGCTCCAAAATCGATTATACAAAACCCTTTTTTCAATTTTCTGTTGTCTGCATCATGGTGTGGTTGACTAGCATTGTTTCCTGATGCTACTACTGGCTTAAATGCATGTTCATAGCCGTTTTTATACATCTCCGACATTATAAATCCCATAATCTCTGCTTCTGTTTTGAATTTGAAATTACTAATTATCTTTTTGAAAATTTTATCACACAAGCGGCATGCTTTTTTTATATTTTGAATCTCTTTTTCTGATTTGATTGATCTAATTTGTCTAAGTTGTTTTGAGATGTCTTTTGTTTTATTTATCTTAAGATTCCTTTTAAGAGCAGAACTTTGTCTTTTGTTTAAACTACCCATGTCAAGCCCTGCTTTTTTTATTTTGATTTGCATTCTTGTTATAACCCTACCCAGAAACGGATAAAACCTACCCTTATTCCAGTTAATAATCTTACCATTAAAAGTCTTTTTTGCGCGTTCATATTCCATCTCAGGTACAACCAACACTTTTTTTGCTGTTTTGGTAATGATCAAACAACCAACACCTTGGTACTCAGTAAAATAAAACACATTGCTATTAGTTTCACTAGAATTAAGATTTAATAATACAACAACATCGAGTTTCTCCTTTTTCATTATTTTATTCAGGTTCATATGATCTTTACACCTTTACACGCTAGACTACCTGAATATATCCCAGAATGCTCTTGTTTTTTCTTTTCTATGGATACAACCTGTTTCAGCATTTCAGTGACCTTACCAAACAACATTGCGTCCTTCACAGGCACTTTCTTGCCATTTTGTAATAAGTATCCTTGCTCTATCTTAACAGAAAACGCAGTTGTTACTGGGTTAGATGTGTGCGCACCTATAATCGCTTCAACAATCAAAGCGTTCTTTATCTTATTTTGTTTACCTTTAATCACTATATTCGAACATACGATACCTTTGCCAGCTGCATTCCCTGTAGATCTTGCATTGTTATGTTTGCCTGTATTGAAGTCATATAAAAAATTCTTTAATACGCCTTTATCTACTAAAACAGTTTTCTGAGCAGGTGAACCTTCATCGTCAAACCTGTACGAATTTATACCTTTTTCCATAATTCCATTGTCGATTACAGATATGTCATCTGAAAATATCTTCTTATTAAGACTTCCTGTAAACACAGACCTGCCTTTTTCTACAATCTTCCCATTAAAATTGCTTAACAATGCAAATTTTAGGATTTCGGCTAGTGGTTTAATATTAAACACAACAACGCCAGGTTTTTGCTTGATCTTTTTGGCGTTTGCAAATTCAATAGTCTTTTGTTTTATGTTTTTCGCAAAACTACCTAATTCAAAATAAAACGGGTTTTCTTTAGAGTCCCAGTATGTAGATACCTTCCCTTTTTTTGTGATTGCAACAGCATACATTGAATAATTCGTTGTTTTCTCTTTAGCAACAATTCCGTTGGAATTTAGTAGTAACTCTCTATCAACAGAACAATTTACACCTGCTTGAGAAGCAATAGTCTTGTTACTCTTAATCTCCTCTATAATCTGCTTTGAAACATCTAGGATATCCACATCTTTTAATCCAGCCACTTTTTTATCATAAACATTTAGCTTAGGATACTTGGACTTTTCTGGTATACCATAAAAATATTCCTCTTTCTTATTGGTTTTAGCGATTTTAATGGCTTGTTTAGCTACTTCTAGATCTACAATATTTGAACTTGATGACCCTTTCTTTCCTTTAATCCACACATCTACACTAACAGAAGCAGTAACAGTATTGTCAAGGCAATGTAACTCTTCTTTTTTGGAATCTACACTCTTTTGGTTTGTTTGAGATAGATTTACTTGTACGTAATCGCATTGTTTGTCTGCAAATTTCAGTATCTTATTACAAGCATCTCCATATGACATTATTTTCCTCCAACCCTAGCTTTACTGATCTTTATTGATGGGCAATTTCCCATTACAGGCACGAACTGACCGCCTTTACCACAATGGCCCGGAAAACCGTATTCGTACTTGTTACTGATCATTTTTATGTCATGTAGGGTCTTTAAACTGTTGCCTGCTAAAGAAACACCTCTTACTGGCTTATTAAGTTGACCGTTTTTTATAATGTAACCTTCTGCAGCAGAGAAATGAAAATTTCCTTTAGTAGGATCAACCTGGCCACCTATGCTGCCTTTTAGAAAAAATCCCTTTTTAATGCTTTCAATAAGTTCTTCAAACTTGTACTTGCCTTTTTCTAAGTAAGTGTTGCTCATTCTTGCTTGTGGGAAAGAAGCAGTGTTTTGTGCTCTGCTGTTACCTGTAGGTTTTGTGCTCAGTATACTAGCTGTTTCTCTCGTATGTAAAAATGAGTTTAGTACACCTTGTTTTATAATTGCAGTTTTCTGCGCAGGTATACCTTCATCGTCATAGAAAAAACTACCCCATTCTTTTTTTATTGTAGCATCATCAATCACACTTACATGCTCTGGTGCTATTCTTTTGCCTACTAACTCTTTTAAGCAACTATTATCATATATCACTATGTCGGCTTCTGCAGCATGCCCCAATGCTTCATGAATGAAAACATCAGTAAGCACACCATCGCAGACTACAGGAAACATGCCTCCTTTTGGTACCTCGGCATTGGATAACTCAATAGCTCTTTCTTTAGCATACTTAACTGTAGAATTCAATCCTGACACAACCTCAAACCCCTTAAGGCCGCCAATAGACTTTCTTGATTTCTCAAGTGTTTTCCCACTGGCGGTTACATTTGCACTACAATAACAATAAGTTAATCTTTGTTTGATATGACTCTCTTCACAATTTATAAAAACAGAATCTTTTGTAATATCCACATAATTTATCTGCTTATTCTTAACTCTTTTGTGTGTTATTTTAGAGGCTTTTACAACTAAATCTTTTTTTTCTTTGAGAGATACATCTAACGGGTTAATCTTGAACACGCTTTTTTTATTTTTTACTGTCTTTTCCCAAGATGCAACACTCTTAGTTTTTTTAATATATTGGCTTGTTTTTTTTGCAGCATTAACAGAGTTTTTAACTAGTCTTTTTATATCTGGAATATCAGAATAAGAAAAACCCCAACCGCCCTTATACAAAACACGAAAAGAATAACCTCTGTTCTTTGTTGAACTAATCTCTTTTACTTGATTGTTCCATGCAGAAACATTTGTGCTGTTAACAGTGCCCTCTCTATAATCCCAATATTTAATATTCTTATCTTTATCGGCCAACTTTGCTATTTTACTGTACATTTTAGAAGTTATCTAGTTATTTTATAACTTTGTACCTCTTTTAACAAGGCTTTTGCTTTTTTGTTCTTTTCAAAATGGGTTCTTACTGGCTTAATCAATTCATTAATATATCCGCTTACAGCTTGTTTCAAATCTGCAGGATGAAGATTACCTTTAGCAAACGTTTTCTCTAATTCAGCGTAACAAGCAAACTCAAGATCACCACCCCATTTGGCAGGGCGTTCAATCTTAAATTTTTTAAACTTCTCAAATATGATGTATCTACAGTATTCAAGGATTGGGTTGTCTTGGATTATTTTCTCTGGACAATAGGCCTTATTGATTTTTCTTTTTATGTCTTGTTCAGCATCTATCATGAATATTGCAGTGTCTGGTTTGGATTTACTCATCTTAAGGTCAATGGCTCGTTCAACAGCATCCTTCTCTTTCGATACTGGTTTTCCTAATCCCATTAGCATGTGGTGGCTTACTATCACTGGTTT
The DNA here is from genome assembly GCA_964550525.1 of uncultured Methanosarcinales archaeon. Classification (GTDB taxonomy): domain Archaea; phylum Nanobdellota; class Nanobdellia; order Woesearchaeales; family JANQNQ01; genus CAZJZJ01. Next base: position 48,652 of record CAZJZJ010000001.1, on the reverse strand, counting down.
CCAAAACCCCAATTTTGGGCCAATTTCTCTACATAACATGTATACCTTCCTTTGATCCATTCCTAGCTGTGACATATCTGCTTTTAACTCAAAAAGATCAGCAGCCTGTATACAAGGATAAATTATTTGTGAAGCTTGTAGAGATTCACTTTCAGATCTACCCATTATTTGCGCACATCTTATCATCCTTTTTACTGTTGCACTCTTTGCTATTCTCATTACAGTTTTCCAATATGTATCCTTTTTTACTATTTCAGTGCTTCTTATGAAATTAACTTTATCAACTTGCATCCCAGAAACTTTCCAGACTTCAATAAGAAAATCCCCGGCTTTTCTAATCTTTTCAAAATCGCCGCCCAACTTGTTGTTAGCCCATGCTGTCCATTCACTAGCAAGCATGTAAAACTTAATACCAACCTTAATCATCTTATTAACATTTATTGCTCTAAGCAAGCCTTGTGCAATATGTACAGTATAACCAGAAGGTTCAAATCCATCGTAAGCAACTGGGTGAGCTTTAGTCTCAAGAAGCGTTCTTAGATCTTTTTCAGTGATAATCTCTTCACCAACTTGTTTTATAAGATCGATTTTTGTTTCAATGTCCAAACTAACCACCTATCCTAAAAAATATGGTTTTGGTATAAAAATGTTTCTTTAAAAAAAGCGTCACTTGACCACAGTCATAAAAACGAAAAAATTTGCATCCACTCTTGCGTAGGTTCATTTTATCGGAAAATAGAAACATTTAAATATTACTTACACTAATCATTGAACATAGTTTGAATCATAATCAAAGGAGAGGGGATTGTAAATGGCAGACGATGAAAAAAAATTTTCTAGGCAACTTATTGGTAAAACAGTAGTTAGTAAAACCGGCAAAAGGTTTGGTGAAGTAGGGGATATTATCTTTGAAACACGTTCTGGAGAATTAATCCACATTGTACTTACAAGTCCAACATCATACACTGAGAAATTGGAACTGGAGAAGGATAAAGCGAGTAATATACTTATCCCTTTTAGCGCAGTACTGGCTATTGGAGATTTCATGGTCATTGCTGAAGAAGACATTATCTAGATTTCTTTTTCTTTTTATTGATCTGTAATCACAAAATATAAATAGAATAGTCTTTTCTTGTACGTGGGGCGATTATATGAGTGAACTTATATGGACAGAAAAGTATAGGCCACAGATGTTTGCAGATATTAAAGGCCAGAACGATGTTGTAAGTAAAGTCAAGGCCTTTGTTGAACAAAAGAACATGCCTCATTTGATGTTTTCTGGTCCTGCTGGTGTTGGTAAGACTACTTTAGCCCTTGTAATAGCAAAGAGCATATTTGATTCTGGTTGGAGAAACAATTTTTTAGAACTAAACGCATCAGATGAACGAGGTATTGATATAATCAGGAATAAGGTTAAGGATTTTGCAAGAACCAAAGCAATAGGGGATGTGCCTTTCAAAATAATCTATCTTGATGAATGTGATGCGCTTACAAAAGAAGCCCAACAAGCTTTAAGAAGAACAATGGAGAACTTTACTCAAACATGTAGGTTTATCTTAAGTTGCAATTTCTCTTCAAAAATTATAGACCCAATCCAATCAAGATGCGCAGTGTTTAAGTTTAAGCCTTTAGGCAAAGAGGACTTGGTTTCTGTAATAGATAACATTATTACAAAAGAAAAACTTAAGGTAGACAATAAGGTAAAGGAGGCATTATATGAAATCAGTGGCGGAGATTGCAGGAAAGCTGAGAATGTTCTTCAAAGTTGTGCAGCAATAAGCAAGAACATTACAGAAGAGCTTATCTACTCAATGGCTTCTGTGGCACAACCAAAGGAAATCAAGGCAATCCTCGATTTAGCTGTTCAGAATAAATTTATTGACGCACGCAATAAACTCTTGAATGTCATGCAAAATTATGGTCTTTCTGGGTTGGATGTTGTAAAACAAATACAAAAACAAGTATGGGGGCTAGACATAGATAACACTAAAAAGGTTGAAATGGTAGATAAATGTGGTGAAATTGAGTTTAGAATGGTTGAAGGTAGTGATGAGTTTGTACAATTAGAGTCCTTACTAGCTAACTTTGTTCTTCTAAGTAAAAAATAGAATTAATAAAAAAAGAAAGAATAAAAAATCTATTCCTCTACATGTTTAACAAGTAGTTCTGTATCAACCTTCTCTTTATAGGCATACTGTAATGTAATCTTTACCTGTTTTTCTGAATCTGTCCTGTCTGCAGCAAGTTTCTGTGTACATACAACAGACCTCTTTTCGCCACCTTCTTCACCATATAAAGAGACTTCTCCTTCATTGCTTCCACTTAGACCGCTACAAGATAAGTCAGGCATATCACTGACAACTTTAACATATACCTTATCTTTGTTAGCTAGGCCAGCTTCACAGTTAGAGGCATTCTTAAACAATAGACCTTCCCCTACATGGCCAACTTCAAATGTGAAAGAGACCTTATCCTTTCCAGTAGCAGATTGGCTGAATGATGTTATCTGTACTGGGGCGCCAGAATTCTCCACAGTTTTCTCTCCAGTAACCTCACAAAATGGCTCTTCACCAGCTTTCCTGGTTGTTCCTAGTAAATCTTCAAGTATACATGCTTGCGCAATTGCTGTTGTGCCATATGGATAACATACTTCAGATCTGATATTAAACTGTACATTGCCTGTAACTGGTTTAGCTTGTAAACCCTCAAAATCAATATTTGCAATACCGCCAGCAATTTCATTACCTTGGGGATCTATCTTTGCTCCAAGTAATTCTTCGCTGTTTGTTTTAGTTAATGCAGAACCGTTTTTACCAAAATCAGAAGGATCTATCCCAGTGATTTTTAGGGTTACTGAATCTTTTGGAACATCATATTCACCTTGGTTTTCTAACCTTACATTTATACCAAAGCTATATTCTAGGTCATATACCTCGCTAGGAGGAGCACCTTCCATAAACTTAACATCTAGACCAACATCTCCACCAATAAATGAATCTGTTGAACCACCTCTAGAAGTGGTACCTCCACCATCGGCAGTAGTTCCCTTATCTTTATCTCCACAACCAAGAGCAATTAAAAGAAAACCAACCATTATTATGCTTATAATCCTTTTATTCATATTCTAAACCTCCTCTTTGTTTTTGTAATTATCTTAATAATAATATTATTATGCATATTTAAAGGTTTCTATTCGTCTATCCTAATAATCTCAACATCCTTTGAAATTGATTGCATATAACCATAACTTAGTTCAATCTCTAAAGGAGTAGAATAAGCGTTGGTGTTTTCGTTGGGTATAGTGAAGGTACAATAGATTATTGCTTTACCGTTCACTAGTCTTACACTATAATCACCATCTTCATGTGGACTGCATTTATCAGGGCCACGACTGGACATAAGAACATCATAACTTACCATGTTTAATTCTTTATATTCTAGTTCGTTTGGACAAGGAATGTATTCAACAACCCTTCCTCCACCAACATTAGATAAATGTATCTTAAAATGGGCTTTATTACCTATGGTATCAACATCAACACTACTAACCTCTATAGGTGCACCCTGGCCTCCACTCATTGAAACAGACCTAACTTCGCATGCTCTTTCTTCTACAGCCACATCATATAAACTAGGGTCTATACATACTACAGGGTTCGCTTTAGTACCGTACTCATAACAGGCAGTTACAACAAATTTAGGTTTATAAGAATCAGTGCCTTCTGGTAGTCCTATCTCATTTGAGTCAAACTGTACTGTGGTATAACCACCTTCAGGCATAAACCTCTTTTTTCCTTCAAGTTCCTCTGGGTACTGTATAGCCTCAATTCCAGTGATAATATCAGGGTCATAGCCACTTATAAGGATTTTTGGTTTTACTGCATATGCACCCACATTCCTTAGTTCAACTAACAGATTTAGCTCGTTTGTAGAATAAATCTTGTTTGGCGGGAGATCCTTTACAAAGTCCATCTCCAAACCTTTTTTACCTTTGTACACCTCGCTTTCAATAACTTTGCCACCAGCACTCTCGCCTTTTTCCTTGCCTATAGTTTTTTTAGGGCTACATCTAGCTCCAGTACTCATTAATACAACTACTATTAGTAAGAACACTAATATGCACCTTTTTTTACAGTTGGAATACATTTTTAATCAATACTTCTTTTGAGCATATTTAAGTTTTTCGGTAATTATCAAACCTTAGCGATGTTTTCTATCTTAATAGTCTCTTTTATGGTACTTATGTAACCATAGGATAAGTCTACCCTAAGCGGGCTTAGGTACGAACCATACTTCTTCATTAGCTTTGCTTTACACACCAGTTCTCCTTCACCATCATCTAATTTGAGTTGCCCTTTCTCCAACGGTTTACACTCTACACTGCCTTCTTTTAGGCTGTACTTTGAAATCTGGACATTATTAACCTTGACATAATCTGCATCTTCCACTTTCTTAAACAATTTCTTGCCTTTACATTCTTTGTCATAGGATTCAAGTTTTCTGACATGATCCTTTGTTCCACCTCTATTATCTATATGTATAATAAAAGTAATCTCAAAAGAACTAGCATCTAACGAAGTTTGTTTTACTTCAACCTTTTCTATAGCTACAGGCGCACCCTGCCCACCTGACAAAGAAACGTCACCTACTTTACACCCTTCTTCTCCACCTATCTTAAGCTTCTTTAATGAGTATGGGTTGATACAGACATCTACACTTGCTTTTGTTGTATACTTATAACATACCAAGGCCTTTATAGTGGTGGTCTTATCTGCTTTTACTCTTTTTGTCTTTGCACCAAATTCAATATCATGGAATTCACCTTCAGGATAATTCTGATTCTTCCCTTTTAGACTAGGTATTAATTCAATGTCTTCATCAGTCTCTTGTATTCCTATTAAATCGTCATCAATATTCATGTAAAGCACTGCATCATCTAAATCGTGTGTACCTGCATTAGTTACTTTTAGACCAATCCTGAAATCTGAGTCTTCAAGTATATCTTCTGGCGGCATGTACTCTAAGAATTCGATCTCTAAGCCCTTTGTACCAGTATTAAATTGCTTGGATGTTGGCAACGCCGCCCCACCCCCACGATCTTTTTTTAATAGATTAGAGGATTTACACTTAGCTCCTGTTGCTAGAATAAATACTAGGATTAGTACTAATCCGATTATATATCTTTTTGACATCTTTTTATGTAACTGCTCTCGCGTCTTCTTCATTTTCAGATCCTTTTATAGTAATTTGTTCTGCACGTTCAGTTAATCTGTATTCAAAACCATCTACACTTAAACCGAACCTAGCAGGATGCGCATCATTGATGTTTCCAAGCGCGTTAGACATAACTTCGATCTCAGCATTCTTAATCTTATCAGTGGAGACACCAACCAAATTTCTATAACCTGTCACAGCAATAGTGCACGAAGCAAATTCCTTACCATACTCTTCCTCGTCTTTACCAAACGATGTGAGGTCTATCTTACTTTCTAACTCATAAAGCCTATCACCTTCTTCTGTCATACTTTCTCTACCGAAGTCCTTGCATCGATCGTTTTCTCCCTCTCCTTTGACAGCTTCAAATCCTTCTGGTACTGTTAGTGTAATCTTACCTTGTTTTCTTATTTTACCTTTATTCTGGTTTTTGACCCTAGCAAAAATCTTTATGAAATTTGTAGGTGTTATTCCATATATGGGTGGTGTAATAAGTTCTTTAGATCTACCAAGGTTAAGGCAAACTACTCCACCATCGCATGTTGATACTATTCCCCTTTTTCCAATAGTCAACCCACCAACAAGTTCTCCAAATTCTTCACTGGCTCTTATCTTCTTGATTAGTTCTTGTGGTTGTCTGGTGTGCCCAATATATTCATCTAAAGTATCTTTATACATGAAGTAAAGTTCCCAAGTGGCTTTGTTATCTAGTTTAGCCAAATCAACATTAAATACTGGTGTATACTCTCCCTCTTCAAGAGCCCCTTTGTTTAACTCACAGGTTAAATCAAATTGTCTGTTCCTAAAAGTTCCGCCCTCTATGCCTATCCCTTCAAATTTTGCAACACCTTGTACGACCTTTTCTTCTTTTCCTTTTGGACCTTTGTTGAAAGAACAAGAAGCCCCTTCTATCTTAACATCTTTAGATTCGCTTTTTATCTCAAATACTGCGCTAACTTTAATATCTTCTTCTGCTTTGAATGTTTTTTTACTCTTAATTGGTTTAAGAGCAACAATTATAGAGTCCTCGCTCCTAGCAACCTCGTACTGTGTTTGTTTTTCAGGCGGGTTCCTTTTCTCTTCAATACATTTCTCGTATGCCCCTGCTTGGCCTGCACCCAAGCCGAAGATCGAATGCCTCCAACACTCCCAAACTGCTGCCCAACTTGTTTTACTCTCATTAAAACTTTCAGTAACAGCACCAAAAACCTCCTCTCTCTGTTCTTCTGACATATCCTCTAAATAAGCATCCATCATGTAGGCTTTCATCGGTGTTATCAATATAAAAATCCAGAAAACAGCAAGACACCATCTAGCAAACTTTGCAATCCAAGTGAATCCTCCTTCTGTTTTTCCAGTATACATCAACCCAAAAAACACCCATACTGGCCAGAGATGCTTTGCTAGCAACACTTTTATTAGAGTTGGTGTTGAAGTACCAATAATCCGGCTACCTAGCATTGGAAATAATTCAACTTCAATAAACCAAGCAACAATACAGGCAGACGCGCCTTTAACATTGATATTACCTTTATCATTAAATGGGCCGAATGCGAATAGAAAAGTGAAAAACGCAATCAAAAAATCAAACAAAAAGCTCATTCCTGTCTTTTGAAAACCCCAAAACCACCAATCAGAGAGGTGATTGATGATACCTACAATAATCAAAACATCAAATGCTCCATGGGGGAATAGTTTTAGGGGTGCTGCAGCTTTTTCAGCTTCAGCAGTCTCTAGTTGGGCTTTGGCAGTTTTTTCTTGTGCTTTAGCCTGTTTTCGTTTTGTTTTTTCGTCTTGCTTTTTTTCTTTTACTTCTTCATAAAACCTACCCTGTAAACATGCTTGCGCCTTATTATCACCTGAATTAGCAGCTTTTTGAAGAATAGACTTAAGATGGTTATCGTACCAGACCCTTCTAACATGCTCATTTTCAGATCTAGTTACACCTTCAAACCTAGCACCATAAGTTCTGGCTTCTTCTTTAGTCATACCATGTTTGGAGTATCTCTTAAGAAGCTCTGTTACTATCTCCTTTGCTAATTCCTCTTCACTTACCATTTTCTTTCTAAACTAGAATAAACCCTATAATCCACCTCTTTTGGTTTCAATCACTTTCGTTTTCTGATTTCTACTTTAAGATCAACGATGTACATTTGCGATTTTGGTACTATCTTGATATAATTGTAACCCTCTTTTACAAAATCATCAATCAACCTGTAATACATCTTATCCTTTGTTTCCATATGTCTTTGCCTATCATTAATTATTATCTCTGCTTCTTTGTATTTATCATCATTCTCAAACAACATGGTCAAGTTAACATGCGTCTTGTTTCCTTTAGATACAATATCACTATATTGGTCACTATCTAATTCAAAATCATAGATATAATTCCTTGGCTGTTTTAACTCAGACTTTACTTTAATCTGGTCAATGAGATATCTACCTGATTCTGCCCTAAATTCTAACCTATTCTCCCCTTCCACTAAGTGGTGTGGCAGAAATTCGTATGAGTTTAATATCCCACAATCGGGCACAGCAGACAATATGTTTTGGTTATTGAGGTTAACAACCAGCTTACCTACTTCTCCTGGCACACAATCTGGGAAAAATTTTACATAAGCCTTTTTCAAGTTATTCTTTTCACTCTCTTCAACTATAAAGGTTGTTGTGCTTTCTTGACCACTTATATCAGCAACATCTGCGGTTACAGTAACCTTTTGTAGAATATATTCGTTACTTTTCCAGAATGCAAAACCAGGACCAGAAACCTTAAACACGATTTCGTTTGTCTGTTTAATGTGTTCTTCTGGTATCTTGATTGGCTCTATATTTGCAGTTTCAATCTCTTTATTGAATATGTTATTCTCATTTACATCAACTGATAGCACTCCATCATGAGCATCAACTAGAAAACTAATCAGTGCATTCTCAGTGTTAGCTGGATCATCAACATCAAATCTTAAAGTCTCGTATTTCTGTGTGAATAAACTATGTTTAAGATACATAGAATTTAGTTCTTTTAGAACTTCACCTTCTTTTTTTGTATATAGATTCAGCGAAGGCATCCGATGCTCAACCTCAGTTTGGCTTAAATAATCCAGGTTTCCTGGATGTGCTAGTAGTAGCGTTTTATTATATTTGCTATCTGAATCCCCATTATCATCAGAATCTCCATTTCCTTCACCAAGTAAGTCTTCACGCTCAGCCTGTGGTAGAAATATAATATACAACACAACAAATAAACCAATTAATGCGACAAGCACAGCAGCAGCTCCACCGCCTTGTTGTCCCCTTTTTTTATGTTTAAACATGCTATCACCCGGATTTTTATAGTGTCATCTAATTAATGTTAATATTTGGGAAGTAGGTATATAAATATTTTGGTTTTTAATGTGGATAAACTAAAAATTTAAATAATTCCGACAAATAACTGCTAAAGGGGGTTTTATTGAAACTTAAGCTTAAAAAGAAGAATCTACAGACAATTCTGGTTGTTTTGGTCTTGTTAGCTACATTTATTCTGGTTTATAGCCCCCATTTCAGTTATAAGTATCCTTTTCATGGGGATGAATGGGCTAGGATATCCTACTCTTTAACCCATGACACTGGGCAAACTTACAAACCAGAGATAGGGTTTATCTATTTTCTTGGTTTTTTGGGCAAATTTGTGAATATTTTGTGGTTCTATAGGTTTCTTCCAGCAATATTTGCTTGTTTAGCATCTTTAGCTTTGTTCTCCTTAGTTAAATCAACTACAAAGAATTATTGGATTTCTCTTTTTTCAATGATATTCTTTGCTTCATTAAAAACAAACTCAAACATTCTTGGGCCATGGTTCTTTGTACCGTTAACAATGGCGTTTGTCTTTGTTTACTTATATACCTTCTTTATGGTACAGGCTATTGGTAGTTTTAAAATACGTTATATCCTATTAACATTAATAACACTAATCTTACTTCTCTATATACACGCATTCTCGGCATTATATGTTCTTTTAGTCACTTTAGTATTTTTACTATTTAGTTTACCAAAAATAATTAAGAATCTTAGGAAACTCAATATTAAATTTATAGTTGTTTCAATTCTATCTGCAGCTGTTTTTGTAATTATTATTTACTTCTTCACTAAACACAATCTAAATAGGCAATTCATTCTTAAATCTATGGTATTCAGGTTTGGGTGGACAGAACCGCAGATCAATTATAACTTATTTTTTGTTTACGGTGTTTTACCTTTATTAGTATCTTTTTTAGGATTGTTTTATTCTTTTAAGAAAAAAATCAGCAAGGTCTTTGTTAGCTGGTTTATCGTCGGTATTTTCATGTTTTTATTTTTTGAGATCAAGAAGTACACATATCTTATTGCTTACGAAAGACTGGTCTACTACTTATTGCTTGGTTTTGTGCCTTTATCTGCTATTGGTCTTTATTATCTATTTGTTTTTATTGCTAAAAAGAAACAAGCTATTATTGCTGTAGTAATTGTCCTATCTGTACTTATAAGCGCTTTCTATAACTACTACTCTTTCCATGAACATAAGTACATTGCATTTGATGGTTATCCCAAAAACCTTAGCCTGTATAAATGTATAAACAATGACGAGTTATTCTATATCCAAGTAGACAAATGCCTTTATCCACATCAAAGACAGAACAAATGGGTTTTTACCCCTTTAGTTAAGGGCATGGGGTTGTTTGAGATAGATTTTATTAACTATAGTACCAATAATGGTAAAATTACACAAGGAGATAGCTTTGATATAACTTATGTATGGCAATCTATTAAGAAGATGAATAAGGATTACAGATTCTTTGTACATTTTCTTGATGGTAAAGGCAATATTGTTTTTCACCATGATCATTCCCCGCAAAAACAGACCTCTAAATGGGCTGCAGGCGAAATATTTGAAGAAACCTATAATATTAATATAGCTAAATCGATAAATCCTGGAAAGTACTCTATAAAAATTGCTGTAGGTGATCCAGATTCTGGCGAAGTTATCCCGATTCCACAAGCAGGTAACGATCTAAGGCGAAAAGTAGGGCAAATCGAGATATTGCCTCTTGAACACAATTAACTTTATATAGCTTAAACTTTTTCTTTGTTGTGAGGGGGTAATGGATGACAGAAGTTTCTTTAGTACTGCCATGTCTAAATGAAGAGGAAACTATAGCTGGATGTATAAAATCAGCTAAACAAGCGTTTAGAAAACACAGGATAGATGGAGAAATTATCGTGGTTGATAATGGAAGTACAGACAACTCAGCTAAGATTGCTAGATCCCTTGATGTTAAAGTTGTTCAGTGTCCAATTAAAGGCTATGGTAATGCTTATCTAAAAGGTTTTTCTGTTGCTAAAGGAAATCTTATTATTATGGCTGATTCTGATGGTACTTATAATCTTGAAGAGTTACATCGTTTTGTAGAACAGCTTAGTAAGGGATATGATTTTGTTATTGGTACTAGGCTAAAAGGCAGGATTGTAAGGAATGCTATGCCTGTTTTGCACAGGTATGTTGGCAATCCTGTATTGTCTTTTATACTTAGGTTATTCTTTGGTGCTAAAATCTCTGATTCACTTTCTGGGTTTAGAGCTATAAGGAAAAAAGCACTGGAAAAACTACAATTGGTCACCACGGGTTTTGAGTTTGCATCAGAAATGGTTATTAAAGCAATAAGAAAGAGATTAAGGATTAAAGAGATACCAATAACCTATTATAGACGTAGAGGAAGGTCAAAACTTAAATCATTTCATGATGGTTGGAAATATCTACGTTTTATGTTATTATATAGTCCAGGACATCTTTTTTTGTTGCCAGGCCTACTTTTTTTCATAATTGGCACAGTTTTAATGTCATATTTGTACCGTGGCCCTAAATTGGTTTTTGGTTTTGGTATTGACTACCATTTCCTTATCTTAGGTGCTTTGTTGATTTTATTAGGTTATCAATTAATCATACTCTGGCTTTATGCAAGGTTATATCTAGTTACACAATTAAAAGAAAAGGATAGGTTAATTGATTTTATAACAAAGATCATTAGCCTTGAAAGAGGATTATTAATTGGTTTATTTTTCTTAGGCATAGGTTTTGTTTTTAATCTAATAGTACTAATAAGCTGGGTTGGGTCAGGTTTTGGAGGTTTATTTGAGGTTAGAAAAACTATTGTAGGCCTAACTTTAATACTTTTAGGTACACAGACTATCTTTTCATCGTTTTTTTTAAGTGTATTAGGGATAGAAAGAAAATGAAGATTGCTATAGTATATGATCTAATCTTCCCCTATACTAAAGGTGGGGCTGAACGAAGGGTATTTGAAATAGCTAATAGGCTCTCCAGGAAACATGAAGTACATGTATTTGGAATGAAGTTTTGGAAAGGAAATAATGTGATTAAAAAGTATGGTGTTTACTATCATGGTGTTTGTAGATCTAGGAGGCTTTATTATAAAGGCAGACGCGGATTGTTACAACCAATAATCTTTTCATTGAAATTGTTTTCTCATTTATTTAAAAAAAGGTTTGATGTTATAGATTGCCAGAATTTCCCTTATTTTCCAAGTTTTACTTGTTGGCTTGTTTCTAAACTTAACAAATCAAAACTAGTTATAACATGGCACGAAGTCTGGAGAGATTATTGGTACAAGTACATTGGCAGACTTGGTTTTTTTGGTAAGATTATTGAAAGACTAACAGCAGGCTTATCAAAGAACAATATTACAGTTTCTAATCTTACAAAAAGAAGATTAATTGGTTTATGTGTTAAAGATTATAATATGGTCTTGATCCCTAACGGCATTGACATTATTGAAATAAAGAAAACCAAAAAATCAGAAGAAGGATCTGATGTAATATTTGTCGGCAGACTTATCAAAGAAAAAAATGCCGATGTTTTAATTAAAGCGATTAAATTATCAAATAAAAAAATAAAATCCATAATCATTGGCGACGGCCCAGAAAGAAAAAAGTTAGAAAAACTAACACTTAAATTGAAGTTACAAGACAAAGTATCCTTTAAAGGGTTTCTTAAAAATCCCTCCGATGTTTATGCTTACATGAAATCTTCTAAAGCATTGGTTTTACCATCTTCACGAGAAGGGTTTGGGATAGTAGCAATAGAGGCAATGGCATGTGGGTTACCTGTCATAACTGTTGATGAAAAATGGAACGCTGCTACAGGGTTGGTCCATGAGGAATCCATTGTTTCATTATCTGAACACAAATTAAGTAGTAAGATCAAGGAAATTCTTAAAGATAATGGGTTGAGAAAAAAAATATTACATTATCAAAATAAAAAAATAAAAAGATTTGATTGGGATAGAATTTCAGAAGAGGTTTTGGATTACTATGAGCAAGCTAAATAAAAAAGTTACTGTACTATTGTTATTTATGTTGTTAGTCTCTTTAGGTATGTATTTCAAATACTTCTTTCATTTTATCTCGCCTTTAGCCCAGGACGCATATAGTACTTTTGGAATAAACATGCAAACAAAGGTAACACCTGTTGGTAAAGTGGGAATAAGTGATAAAGGATTTTTTTATACTAAATTCTCGAGGTATCCGGGATCTACAATATTGGATCTGCTTGCTAAGAGCATTACTTCACTGAAATCTAGATATTTTTTGGACATACTTATTTTTTTGATTGTATATCTATTGGGTAGGGAAGTAACAAAATCTAAACTGGGGGGCCTATTGGCTGTTGCAGTTGCGGCTTTTAGTTCAGAAAACATTATCCAAGTTATGAAAGGGTTTTCACGAGTTACACTATCTTATGCGTTTTCGTGGTTTGTGTTCTATCTTATATTAAAATATTTTAAAACTAAATCAACAAAATATCTTGTTTTAATGACATTATTCTCTTTCCTTATTGTTATTTCGTATCATACTGGAGGTACAGCGTTTATAATGTTTTTATTATGCTCTAATCTTTTTATTTGGTTAACATATGGTCTTGGTGTTAGAGATATTCTTAAATACCACCTCTCTTCACTTATTGTATTCTTATTCTACTGGTTTTGGATATTTACTTTTGATAAACCACAAGTGGAATTAATGATACGACCATTTTTGAATTTGCATCTCCTATCTCTGTTTACAGGAGTATTTTTATTCTTTTTGCTTTTGTTAATAATTCATAAAAAAAGAAAGTATTACGATAAGCTGATTAGATTTTCAGAAAAAGTTATACCTAAGCTCATAATTGCTTTATTTTTTATGGTGTCTTTTTCACTTATGCTATTCTTCTTAAAACCAAGCATAATTGAGTATCTTAGAAACTTTATAATTGTTTTAGCTAATACGTTCTGGGCAAAAAACTATTATATCTCTTCTACCACCTTATTTGTTTATATAACTCAATTTTCTCTTTTACATATCTATTACTTACCTCTAATCCCATTTTTCCTTAAAGTTTTAAGACCAAAAACAAAACTTAAACCAAGTGAGTCAATTCTTTTAACGTGGTTTTTGTCGTTAGCAGTTGTTGTTTTTGGGGTTGTAACCCAGAAATTTTTCACCAGGGTTCCAGATTACACTTTTCCTTTAGCCTGGTTTTGTTTTGCTTTCTTTTGGGTGAAAAAGGTTAAGTTTAGAAAATTTATTGTACCTTTTACTGTCGCAATATTGATCATTTCTTTATTTGCCATTTATACTGAACCGTTTACTATGAGGAGATATTATACTCACCAAGAGATTGATTCTGTGAGGGGTGTGATCAATACATTTAACCCAGAGGATATTATCTTTTCAGACCTTAGGACTACTTCCCTACTTAGTGATTTTGGTCATCATGGTGTTGTTTTTAATATAAGCAAATCAGATATTGTCAATGCTTTTTTTTATAATATCTCTGATGAAAATATTTGTTCTTTTTATCCCAGGGTTGAATATGCTGCATTGTCACACAACATGAAATATATTGTCAACCAAGAGAACCTTCAAACTACCCCTTTAACACAGGAAACATTTAATAAATATAAGGAATCAAAAGTTCTATCGCAAGTTTACAATGATGGACTTTTTGAAGTTTATAAACTACATTGTGGGGGTCTAACGCCGTGATGTTCTTAGACATAATTGGCTTTTTGTTGCTGTTTTTTGTACCTGGGAGCTTAATTGTAATTGCCTATTTTAAAGAACTTGATTTTGTTGCAAAATTAACTTTTACAATGATATTATCAGTTTTAGTTGCAGTAATAATTGGGTTTTTCTTAGGTGTTGTTACACCAATCTATAGCATTACAGGAGGCATAATCAGGGGGAACATCTTTGCAGCTTACTTTTTTGTAGTTTTGTTTTTTTCAGTTATAGCGTTTTTCAAAAAATAAAATGAGAATAGGAATAAATGCAGATGTATTGGACAGGTCTTTTGGTGGTATAAGCAAATATACCCATAATCTAATCAAGAATTTGTTGAGAGTAGACAAAAAAAACGAATATGTTTTGATACATAACAGAAAAAACAGTAATCCTTTATACAACCTAGGTGAAGAGATTATTTTGCCAGGATACCCTGTTAAGGATACTATAAAAAACCTTTTTCTTTATCCTAACTTAGTTAAAAAAGAAAAACTTGACATAATTCATGACACGAATCAAGTTGGGCCGTTCTTGTTTAAGTTAAGAGCAAAGACTGTACAAACAATCCATGATTTAACTGCGTTGAAATATCCACATTTACATAAATCGTACGTTGCATTTGGACACGGTTTTTTATTGCCTAGGATTATCAAGAACGTAGATCACTTTGTAGCAGATAGTCAAAGCACAAAGGATGATATCATAAAGCATTTACATGTTAGTGAAAATAAGATAGATGTTGCGTATGCCGGTATTGATGATTCATATAGGGTCTTAAGGAATACAGAGAAAGTTTTACGAAAATATAAGATTGATTACCCTTTTTTACTTCACGTTGGAGTAATTGAACCAAGAAAGAATCTAGTTAGGCTGGTAAGGGTTTTCAATCAACTTAGAAAAGTAAATAAGAAATACAAGCTTGTCTTAGTTGGACCAAGGGGCTGGAAATCAAGGAAAGTATTTGAAACAATAAAAAAATACAATTTACAAAAACATATTATATTCATTGGAAAAGTCCCAGAACCGGATCTACCTTTATTTTACAATTCTGCAGATTTTTCGGTATATTCTTCAATTTACGAAGGCTTTGGTATGCCTGTTGTAGAAGCAATGGCTTGTGGTTGTCCAGTAATCACCTCAAATATAAGTTCATTACCTGAGATTGCTGGCAACGCAGCCATTTTAGTTAATCCCTTTAGTGCGAAATCTATTTTTAGCGCAATGCAGACCTTAATTGAAGATGAATCTTTAAGAAAAAAGCTTTCAAAGCGTGGTTTAGAACAATCTAAAAAATTTAGTTGGGAGAAATGTGCAAAACAGACGCTCAATGTTTATGAAAAGTTGGTGCAAGAATGAGAATCTTATTAATCAATGACTGGTATAATATAGTCGGCGGAGCAGAGATAAGTTTCCATCAAAATGTTAAATTGCTTAAAGAAAAAGGACACGAAGTATTTGTTTTTGCGTTTGGAGATAGAAACATAACTCGTAGAGATCTAGTTGTATGTAAACAGAACTACAAAAATAATCTCTATAACTTATTTAATAGGTATTTTAATCCTTTTATCTATTTTAGGCTTAAGCGGTATATCTGGAGAATTAGGCCTGACTTGATCCATATACATAAAAACAGCCATTCTCCTTTATCAGTTCTAATGGCTTGCAAAGGAAAAAAGATTGTACAGACAGTGCGTGATTATGGGGTTATCTGCTTTTCAGCATGGGGCATTAAAAAGAATGGCAAAGGTGTTTGTTATGTTGGCCATAGTTTTAGGTGTGTGATTAATGGTTGTATTCCTATAAGCCGTTATCTTCTTCTGATGATTCCAAAAAAGATGAGGTTATACTTAATGAGAAAATATTCCTGTGCTTTTGTTACACATTCATCTACTTTAAAAAGGTCTTTAGAAAGATTTAATCTAAGAAATGTTGTACACTTATATAATCCATTAGTATTTAGGAAAAAAGTATTGTTTAAAAAGAGAGCAACGACGCTTCTTTATGTAGGTAGGTTAACTCGTTTTAAAGGTGTTAAACATCTTATTAAGGCTATGCCATCTATCTTAGATAGATTTCCTAAGACTAGATTAGTGGTTCTGGGTGATGGGCCAGAAAAGAGAAAATTAAAAAAACTAATTACTAAACTTAGATTAGATAACTTTGTTGATTTTGTTGGATGGGTTAATCACGAAAATCTTTCCGACTACTATAATTCATCTAAACTACTTGTTGTTCCTAGTTTGTGGATGGAATCTGGTCCAAGGGTTATCCCAGAAGCAATGTCATTTGGTATACCTGTTATTGGTTCAGATTGGGGTGGCGTGGCAGAACAGATTAGAAATGCTAATGCTGGCCTATTGGTACAACCAAATAAACCAGAACAGATAGCAGATGCAGTGATCATGTTACTTAATGACAAGAAGCTTTATAACAAATTTAGTAAGAACGGGATTAGGTTTGTTAAGCAGAATTATGGCTTGGAGCAGTATTATAAGCAGTTGGTTAATTTGTATAATAAACTGGTTTGATCTAAATACCTCTTTATTACAAAAACTTTTTAAACTCTTCAATTTTTTTGTTAAAAATATCCTTTACTAATTCTAAGTTGGATTTAGCTAAGAATGGTTGTTCTAACCAGTTTTTGTTTTCACCACCAGCTGCAATCTTTTTGAAAACTGCTGCTCTATAGGGGAAATTCTCTACAAGTCTCCATTCCCCTTCTTTCAACAGAAAATCCTTGAGAAACCTGATTGTACACAACGCAGTATCATCTATCATAAGAAAGCCGGCAGTTCTCATCTTTAAAGATGTATAGTACCAATCTATAAAAGGTGTTGGGAAAGCATGTCTACCATCAATAAGAACAAAATCTATCTCTTTAAGTTTTAAAGAAGGCAATATATCTTCAGACCTTGAAACATGAAATTTAATGTTTTTTGTAGATATTTGATGGTACTTACAGAACTTAACTATTTTCTCAACTTCTGTTTTATTGGGGGTAATGCAGTGGTGTTTGCTGCCTTTGATTGCAAACAGGACAGTACTAATGCCTGCTCCCGTTTCCAGAGTAAGGTGTTCTTTCTTAATGGTTCTATCAATGAAATGTAACGAATCATTTGATAACTTAAACAGCACTTCTCCATGGAACTTTGGCGATATTCTGATAAGTTCATTCACGTCCATCTTAAACACGGTATCTTGTGCACATTTAAAAATTTTGTTAAGCAACTGTTTATTATTTAAAGCAAATATTTAAATAAATCTTATAACTATGTTAAAAAAACTATAAAGGGGGATGCTATTAATTGTTGTAGTTAATTTGAGCTGTGTAAAATGAAGGCCAAGATCAAAACCAGCATAATTATTCCTTTTTCAAAAAAACACGTTAAAAACTTGAAAAGGATAGTAGATTTAGTTGAAAAACAGGATTATAAGGATCGTTTTGAAGTGATTCTAGTTGGGTGTGTAGATCCTGCTATAAAAAAGAGCAACTTAAAGCAAGTCTTAATGCCAGCAGCAAACCCAGCAGCTAATCGGAATATCGGAGCGAAGCATGCAAAAGGAGATATATTGGTTTTCCTTGATGCTGATTGTTATCCTGAAAAAGGTTGGCTTAAGAGTATCACAAAAAACACAAGTGATAATAATGTGACACAGGGGCACGATATTTCATATCATAGAGACAGAATAGGGAAGATCTTGGAAAAAGGTGCTTTTGAACATATGAAGCGAAAAAACTTTAAGATTGTTAATACTAGAAACTTTGCAATTACTAAAAAAGACTTTGAGAAAATGGGTTATTTTGATCCAAATGTTTCACCAAAAGAGGACAGAGATTACACTTATAGGCTAAGAAAGGAAAAAGTTAACATTATCTTTGAAAAAAATGCCATAGTACGGCATGATTGGTTAAAAGGAGGTTTTTGGGACTTTTTTAAGTGGGGTTTGTGGTATGGGAGTTCAGATTACAAATTCAATAAGAAGTGGTATAAATTTGCTTTATTAAGAACTTTATTATCTGCCCTAATCTATTTAGAAAATGTGTTTAAGTGTTTAATATTATCTGTTAAGAATCCAGGTTATCTTTTAGTACTAGGGCATAGAGCAGGGATGGCTATTGGAATATTAAGGAGCATTAAATGAAAATTTTAATTGCGTCACCAAGAATTAATCCATCTAGAAAGAAATCCGGGGCCGAAGTAGCTTTTAGGAGCATGGTGCAAGCTTTGTCTTTATACAACGACGTGGTTGTTGTCCACCCCATTAGACAAGAGAAACTCAATTATGGTGTAAAAAGCTATTTTTTTAGATGGTCAAGGTTTTATAATGGATTATTAGGAACATTTCCAGATCTTAATCTACGTTTTATTAAAACATTAAGAAAAGCCATAAAAAAGGAAAAACCAGATATAATTCATATTGAGTTTCCTTGGGGGGCTTTAGTTACAAGATTGTTATCAAGCAACCCACTCGTATATAGGGCTCACAATGTTGAATATGATTATGTTAAGTTCTATATGAAGAATAGAAGATCTTTGAGAAGTAGGTTGTTTACTTATTATGTCTTTCTTTATGAGATGTTAGTTTGTAAACTTGTAGATCATGTTGTTTGTATATCTAGGAATGATTTAATGCATATTTGTAAACTTTATGGGATAAGAAGGGAAAAAGTACATTATATCCCTGCAGGAAAAAATCTTGAAAATAAAACTTATAGGAGGAAAAGAACCAATAAATTTAACGTAGTTTTTCATGGATTTCACTTAAATCCTGCAAACGCTGAAGCTATAAAGATAATTGTGTCAAGGATTGCCCCCAGGGTTTACGCTAAAAACAAGAAAATTAAATTTATAATAGCTGGGAAAGGTGTTCCATGTTTTAAGTATGGTAATGTTGAATCAATTGGTTTTGTTGAGAACTTAGAAGAGTTTTTGTCTAATGCAGATCTGGCGATTGTACCAATCCTAAATGGTTCTGGGATGAAGATTAAGATGTTAGATTACACGTCTTTGAAAATACCACTTGTTACAACTAAAATGGGGGTTGGAGATATTAGCTTTGTAGATGGAAAACACGCACTTATTTTTGATAAGGTAGATGATGATTTTATTGAGGGGATAATCCGCTTATCTAAAGATAAGGCTTTAGCAAGTAAGCTGGCTAATAATGCGTATAAACTATTTAGAAAAGAATATGAAATCAGTAAGATATCTGAGAAAACAAACAAACTGTATAATGGCTTTGTAAAAAGGAGAAAGAGAAAATAAAGTAGACCTTATATTTTTGTTATTTTAAGTATTTCCATTGTTTTGCCCAGTATTTCTGCAATAGATTTTGCATACTTTAATAGGTCCCGTTGCCAGTATTTCTTCCACCACTTCACTCTAAATGGCAGTACTATAATTGATAGCACAATATAACCTACATCTTTGATTAGATAAAATATATTTTTCCTTTCTGCATTAATCCTGGTTGTACAGACACCATTCAGAAATGCTCTTTTTAGTCTATATTTTAGAGTCATCTTACATTTAGGCACTAAGTGTTCAATTTTTATTTTTGAGTCATACCAGAAGTAGGGTTTTTCTTTGAAAATCTTGGTAAATAAGACTACTTCTTCACCTAACCAAACTTTTTTACCTTTCATCCCATAATCTAATGGAAATCCCCCGTATTTCTTTAGTAAACTTTTTTGCATAGCCATATTTGATCCAGGGAATCCAAACTGTGCTCTTGGTAATTCAAGAAAACCTTTTCTCTCTCCCCACGTTCTTATCTCATAAATATCTAAAAACCATTCAGGTTTTTTTGATAAATAGTAAGGGATAATCTTTCCTCCAACTGCAGAAGGATGTGGCAAAATGTTTTCAAAAGCTTCAACTATTCTCTTTGTCCAATTTTTATCGGCTTTACCATCGTCATCAATATAAGCTACATACTTGCCTCTTGCTTTTTTATATCCTAAGTTTCTTGCATGACTTAGTCCTTGTTTATCTTCTTGGAATAGACGAAAATTGATGTGTTTGGATGCAAAATTCTGAGCTACTTTAATAGTGCTGTCTGTTGACTTATTGTCTATTATAATCACTTCAAAGAGATTTTTATTTAATGTCTGGTTAACTAATGATCTTAGGCATTTCTGTAACAGGTTTGCCCTATTATAAGTACATACTACAACCGAAATCTTGATTGTGTTTTTCATTTTTTTGTAATAGTTATACTGTACTTCTTTTTTAATCTTTGTAAAAACAACCTATCCCAACCATCGGACAAATAATAAATCTTGTCGATTCTTATTTCTTTACACTGACTTTTTTTCTTTGTTATTCTGCTAGTCAAACTAATCAGTTTTCGCCGCGATTTACCTAACAAATAAGAAAGATGACTTTTTGTAGTATGTGGAAGCATTGGTTGAAAATGTGTTGTCATAATTTTTCCAATTTGTTTATCTATTTTTAACATAGTCATCTTTTGTACTAAATTTGCATTCCAATCATTTGTATGCTTACCTTTATGTTGTTGGGGGACTTTAAGTGCTATCTCTAAAATACTTATGTTTGCATATGGTTCAAGCTGAAGCCCTTTAATATTATAAGCTGATAACATAAATGATGCGAAAAATCCAGTGCTTAGCAAACTAAAAATACGTATTTCATCTGTAGGATTAGGTTTGGAGAGCATATAATGCCTTTTTATCTCTTTAAACTCTTTTGATATGGAATGCGACAATTGCCCCCACACCTTTTTGTCTGCTTTTATGTGCTTCTTAGCTTTTGATATAGATTCTTCAATAAAATCTTCTACTTTTGAGTAAGGTAGTGGTCTAAAAAGTTCTGTTCCAAAACAACCTCCAAATCCAAGAGAGTATAGATCTGTATTTTCAATAATCGGAGTGATTACTGAATTTTTAACAGGACACACACATTCTGTTAAGAAAGAAAACCTTTTTTTGATCTTTTCACCCATATTAGAACTGAAGACCTCTAAAGGAGTAGCTGTAATCCTAGCTATTTTTTTTGCTATTTTCAAATCTTTTAAGCTTGACTGAGATTTCTTTGAGATAGCAAGCCTAAATAATGCTTTTTTATAATAATTAATTGCAATTGGTGTTATAAGCCGTGTATCATATCCTCCGGTTAAAGTGATACCGACTTTCTTGTCTTTAAACTCTGGGTTCTCAATTATACTTCTTAAGTTGCTTCGTAATTCAGATGCAATCTTATTTAGATTATTTTCTTTTGTGTTATCTATGTAAAATCGTAATTTGCCTATCCTGGTTGTTGATTTAGTTGTGTTAATTACAATGTATTCGAATGGTCTTAGGCGTTTAATATCTTTATGTATGGTTTTATTACCTAACCAACCAGGATATACAATGTGTCTCATCGCAATAAATTCTATTACTTTGAAAATATCTAATCTCTTAGAGTCTGTTCCTAGATTTTCTTCGATAACAGAAAGTGAAGAGCTGATTATGTCTTTATTTTTTGAGTAGAATACATTTTTGGTGTGCCAAAAGTCTCCAAAGATATAAATTAGGTTCTTTTTTTTGATAATTGCTATAAACTGCCCAACCAGTTTCTTTTTTAAATCTTGAATCATAGATTCATCGAATGTTTTAAGAATTCTCATTAGGCTTTCTTTAATTCTCTTACCTGGATAATAGCAGCACCCAAGAACAGTGATAGAATCTTTTCCTTTTTTAGTGGCATAATATGTGTTATTCAACCAAAATACCTGTAGCTTTTTTGTCAATTGTAGCTTACTATCTCCATACAACTTTTCAAATCTAGATTTAGTTATATCACTTTTTTTAGCCCAAATAAAGTCCGCCACAAAAATCCCCCTAATTACTTGTTTGTGTAATATCTTTTATAAATCTTTGTGTTAGCTATTGGTTATGGCAACAACCTTTAAATAAGAGGGATATTCTCTATAAGATCATTAATCTGGGGAGGGGTTTTTATAGTATGAAAGCAAACTCACTGTCGTTCGTAGCTTTCATTTTTGAAAGTTACATTGTTGAGGTTACTCAAAAATGAAAGTGCTAATTACTGGTGGAGCAGGTTTTATTGGAAGCCATTTAGCTGAACAGTTTGAAGATGTTACTGTTTTAGATGACTTAAGCACAGGCTCTTTAGATAATCTAAGCAAAAATGTTAACTTTGTTAGGGGTTCTGTAGTAGATTTTGATACTGTGAGTAGAGTGATGAAAAATATGGACTATGTATTTCATCTAGCAGCTAAAGTAGGAGTACATGAATCTGTGTCTTCTTCTGAGAAAACATATGAGGTAAATGTTAAAGGTACTGAAAACGTATTAAGAGCAGCTTTTGAGAACAACGTAAAAAAAGTTATTTTTGTTTCATCTGCAGCTGTTTATGGTGACAATACTAATTTGCCTTTAAAAGAAAGCGCTTTTCTTAATCCCTTATCTCCTTATGGGCAAAGCAAAGCTAAATCTGAGGAACTGTGTAAGGAATATAATCAGAAATGGCTTAATGTTGTCTGTTTAAGGCCTTTTAATGTTTTTGGTCCACGACAAAGTCCTAACTCACTTTATACAGGTGTAATTCCAAAATTTATTGATTGTTCTTTAAAAAACCAAGATCTTACTATTTTTGGTGATGGAGAGCAGATTAGAGATTTTATTTATATTAATGATGCAGTTAAGGCATTTCTACTGGCAATGGGAAAGGGCGAAGGGCCCTATAATATTGCAGGTGGTAATGGGGTAAATGTTAACCAACTTGCTAGCAGTATTATAAGGTTAACAAACTCAACATCTAAGGTAAAACATATTGAAGCTAAATCTGGAGGGATTAAGAAAAGTATAGCTGACACAAATAAAATTAACCAACTTGGTTTTGAACCAGCATTTAGTTTTGAACAAGGTTTAAATGAAACAATAGGGTATTTGAGGAAGCAGCATGAGAATAGTTAAATTAATTAAAAAAGACTTTAGAAGGATTAGTGTAAATGTAACTAGGGAACATAAAATTAATTATTCTTATTATAGTGGTCATCCTTTGATAAGACCTTTTGTTGAGAACCCTATAGTTAGTATGTTTTACTGGGATAAGGTATCTAGGCTGCTTAATCTGGTTAGATTTAGAAAAGATTCAACTGTCTTAGATGCTGGTTGCGGTCCAGGCATGTTTTTACCTTCACTATCACGTAATTTTAAGGAAGTCTATGCTATTGACATAAACTCAAATGACTTGAAGATTGCTGAAGCATTAAAAAAAACTAAATGTATGAATAATGTGAAATTTGTAGAGTCTAACATACTTGATCTGCCTTTTAAAGATAAAATGTTTGATACTGTTTTCACAGTTGATGTTTTGGAGCACATAATCAAAATGGATGATGCTGTGGATGAATTAAGTAGGGTTATTAAAGATGGAGGATACTTAGCTGCAACCATTCCAACAGAAAATAAGGGGCATGTGTTTGCAAGAAGCTTGTTTGGTTATAAAAAACCAAAAGATCACTACTATGGTTCAAAAGAGACTATTTCGTTTATTAGAAAAAAATTTAAGTTAGTTAGGAAAACAACACCACTATTTATTCCAGAAATCATTACTCCCATAATTGTCGCTGTGTTCAGGAAAAGATAATTATTCAGTTGAGGACGTAATATGAAAGTTGCATTTATAACATATAAAGCTAGGACTGTATCTGAGAGGCGGACCTATTATGCAGGTTTTTTACATACAGACTCTACTATCAAAAATCTTCGTAAGAAAGGTGTTTCTATAAAGTGTATTGAACAGGATATAAGAAAGCCAGGATTTTGTTTGCCTTTTTTTAGTTTTTTTATTGATATGTTTAGGCTGTGCCAAGGCATGAGAACAGCTGACATAATCTATAAAAGACATTCTCTTTTCCAATTACATTACGCTATCGCATCTTTCATCTCCGGAGTCCCATTACTATTAGAGGTGAATGCTCCAGGGATCTATGAAAAGAAATTCTATGGTGGTTTTTCTTTTTTTAGAAAGATCAGAGCCATGTCATCTAATTATCTTACTTTTAAGCTTGCTAGGGAGATAGTTGTTGTTTCCAGTGAACTAAAGTCCTACCTTAAAAAAGAATTTAGTGTTAATGAAAAAAAGATTGTTGTTTTGCCTAACGGAGTGGATGAAGGGTTGTTTAGCGGGAAATTTGACAAGAAAAAAATCAAGAAGAGTTTTGGCATATATAATGAAAAGATAATTCTTTTCAATGGCAGTTTTAAACCTTGGCATGGGTACTTTTTTCTTTTAGAATCATTTAAGGAGATTGTTTCTCAGAATAAATACGTAAAGTTGATCTTACCGGGTTATGGTAATTTGTCTGATAGTGTGAAAGCCAGGGTTAAATCAATGGGTCTTAAGAATCACGTTATTCTTCCAGGTTTTCTGGATCATGTCAAGATTCAAGAACTATTGGCAATATCTGATGTATGCGTTATGCCTTATCCTAGACTAAAGATGAACTATTTTTCTCCAATAAAGCTTTTTGAGTATATGGTGGCAGGAAAAGCTATAGTTGCTTCAAACCAAGGGCAAGCTACAAGAATACTAAAGGAAAAGGTAAGTTGTCTAACTTATAAACCCGGAGATAAGGGGGAATTTGTAGAAAAGGTTGTTAAATTGCTTAAAGATACTAAACTAAGGACAAATCTTGGGAAAAATGCCAAGAAAGTAGCTAAAGGCTATACTTGGCAGAAGCATTCCGAGAAGCTGTTGAATATTTTTAATAAGGTACTCGGTGTTGATTAATGGAAAATAGTATGATTAATCTTGGGAACATTGAACAGAAAGCAGTAGCAGGAGGATTTTGGGTATTTACAGGGCGCATATTATCAAGAGCATTAAGTTTTATAAGGATAATTATTGTTGCTAGGATACTGGCTCCAGATGATTTTGGTTTGTTTGGATTGGCTTTGTTATCACTTTCTATCTTGGAGACATTTTCACAGACAGGTTTTGGTGCAGCACTTGTACAGAAGAAAGGCAGAATAAAAGAGTATCTTGATACTGCATGGTTTGTTCAAGCTATTAGGGGGATGGTAATATTTTTAGTATTATATTTTTCTTCGTCATTTATTGCTAGCTTTTTTAATAATGCTTTACTTGTACCTTTAGTAAAGGTTATAGGAATTACTATTTTACTTAAAGGTTTTATCAATACTGGTTTGCACTACTTCAACAGAGAGCTGAAGTTTGATAAATTGTTCTTTTATGAGATGTTTTCAACTGCAGTTGACTTTTCTGTAACTGTAGTACTAGCCTTCCTTTTGAGGAATGTTTGGGCATTAATACTTGGGTTATTGGCTGGTACTATTGTCCGATTATTTTTAAGCTACATATTACATCCTTACAGACCTGGGCTTAATTTTGATTTTCATAAAGCAAAAGAGCTATACAGCTTTGGAAAATGGATATTTATTACTTCAATACTATTGTTCCTGGTTAATCAAGGTGACGATTTGTTAGTTGGTAAGGTGGTTGGGATAGCTGCACTTGGCTTCTATCAGATGGCATATAGGATATCTAATACACCTACAACTGAAATAACGCATTTAATTTCTGGGATTGTCTTTCCTGTATATTCTAAATTGCAAGATAAACTAGATTATCTTAGGAAAGGATACTTAAAAACATTAGAGCTTGTGCTTTTTTTCTCTTTTCCTTTAACAGTATTTATTTTATTCTTTGCAAAAAACTTTACACTATTATTTTTAGGGGAAAAATGGCTTCCTATAGTACTTTCTATGCAAGTGCTAGTGTTTTGGGGGTTAATACGTTCTATTGGAGCTTGTACTGGCCCACTTTTTAATGCTGTGGGCAGACCAGAAATAACAACTAAAATGATTTTCATAAAACTTGTTTTAATGCTTAGCATAATCTTCCCTCTTACATATAAGTTAGGTATTCTTGGTGCAGCAATTGCTGTTACTGTTAGCGGTTTTATTACAAGACCAATTACAGATTATATTCTTATTAAAACTCTTAAATGTAGGTTAATAGTTTACCTTAAAACAATCTTTGTACCTATGCTTAATTCTGCTATTTTGTTTTCTGTTTTGTTTTTTATAAAAAAATATTTCATCTTTCAATTAAGTATTAAGACTTTCATGTTTATATCACTATTTGGGGGCACGGTTTACTTATTACTTGCTCTTTTATTTAGTATAGCTTTTGATTATACTATTTTCAACTCACTTAAAACAATATTTAGGAATAATCTAAGTATTGTTAAACAAAGTTTTAATGGAAAAAAGTAGGAAAAATGAAAAAAGTTTTAATCCACGGTTTTTACGGATACGGAAATCTTGGTGATGAAATAATTTTAGCTAGTTTGCTTAAAGGATTTAGAAGGAATAAAGCAATAAAACCAGTTGTTTTTTCATCGCGACACAAAAATGTAAAAAAACAGCATAGGGTAAAAAGTGTTAGTTCTTGTGGAGGAATATTTAAAAGGCTTAATCAAATTTACCATCTTAAAACTTCAGATTTATTCATTCTCGGTGGTGGCGGCCTTCTTAAGGATTATGGGAATGGTTCTTCTAGTTTGAAAGAATGGTTAAAGTTACTTAGGTTGGCTCAGAGATTTAAAGTAAAGTCTGCTCTTTGCTGTATTGGTGTTGAAAATATTAGGTTTGAAGAATCAAAAAGACTATTACAACTGGTGTTAAACAAGGTTGATCTGATTTCGGTTAGAGATAATTCTTCAAAACATCTTCTGGAATCTATAGGTATAAAGAAAGAAATAGAGGTTGTAGGGGATCCTGGTTTGTTGCTTGCTGAACCTATGGAGGTTGATATTAAGAAGAAACTAGATAAGCTAAGGGTAATGGTATGTGTAAGGCATTGGTTTAGTGAAGGATTTTTTGTTAAAGATGAGAGGGTTTATGATGCATTTTTGCATTCTCTTGCAAATGTTTTGGATTATCTTATTGAAAAAAAGAACGCCACTATTGAATTTGTTCCTATGAGAACTGTATCCTATGATGATGATAGAAAGGTCGCAAGGAAAGTATATGATTTCATGAAAAACAAGGATAATGTTACGATTCAACAAAGGGTGTTTAATATTAAGAAGTTTATTAATAAGGCAAGACAATCTTCACTTATACTTGGGATGCGATTACATTCCTTGATTATTGGGGCATCGGTTGGCACACCCATTGTTGGGTTTGAGTATATGCCTAAAATAAAGGGTTTTATGGAAATGGTTGGGCAAGATGGGTTTTCTTTTGACATGTCTAACTTTGTAAGTAAGGATGTTATCAAGAAAATTAATCAAATCTTTAAAAATAATTCTCAGCATAGAAAAAGATTAATCAACAAAACATCAAAAGTAAGAGGTAGAACTAAAAACTTTTTAAATAAGTTAATCAATACTTTTATTTAGGGGGCAGGTGCGGATATGGAAAATCCTTGTAAAATAGTTTTTTTTGGAGATTCAATCACAAAAGAGTATGTGCCGGATTTTGAAAGAGTAATTATGAAACTTTATTCTGATCATAAGATTGAGATAATAAATGCAGGTGAAATTGGTGAGACTTCTAGCGATGCGCTCAAAAGGCTAAACATGTTGTTAAAAGAAAAACCAGATGTTGTAGTAGTAAGTTTTGGCATGAACGATTGGAGAAAATGTGTTTCTGTTGAAGAGTTTAAGAAGAATCTTTGTTTAATTGTAGACAGGTTTCAAAATATTGGGTCAAGGGTTATACTTACTACAATAAACCCAGTTAAAGGAATTTTTTCTGGAAAAAAGAATAATGTAGTGTGTAGATATAATGCTGTAATAAGGTTGGTTGCAAGACAGAAAAGAATAAAGATTGCAGATGTCCATTCCTTGTGGAAAAAAAGGATTAAGCCTTCTTCCAAAGGATTAAGAGATGATATCCATCCTAACCCAAAAGGCAGAAGAATCTATGTTGAATCTCTTTTGTATATTGTTTCCAGAGAGAACACAGTAATTCTTTGGCAGTACAATGGTAGGGAATGTAAATGTAACTATAACTGCCCGTATTGTTACTATGCTGATTCACCTAAGAAAGAAAACTTCTTTTTTGGTAATATAGTACAATGGAAAAAATCTTTTAAAGATGCTTTTGGCAATCAGAATCTAGTTTTTTACTTATCTTTTGGAGAGCCTATGTTAGGTAAGGCTTTTTATGATGTAGTGAAGATGATAGAATCTCAGCCAAATTGGCAGTTAAGGATTACAACAAACTTGTCTCAGCCATTAGGTAGATTAGTTAAAACAAGGCTTGCTAAAGAAAGAAGATTGCACATCAATGCGTCATTCCATCCTTTATCTGTAAGCAAAGAAGAGTTTCTGGAAAAAGCGCTGTTTTTAAGAAAACATGGGATTGAGGTGCCTATTATCTACGTCATGTATCCGGCTTTTTTGAAGAGATTTAAAGAAGATTTTGATTTTTTCAATAAGCACAACTTTATTATTCATGTTAGAAGGTTTAAGGGACGTTATAACGGAAAAAATTATCCTAAAGCATATACAGATAAAGAAAGGCAATTTATAGCTAAATATTGTGATGATGGTACAATAAAATACATGTTAAATGAAAAGCCTGTTTTCAATAGATTGACTTATTCTGGACTTCATTTTTTTATTGTAGATAGCACAGGGAATATTGGTTATGATTCTGATTGTTTTGAGTTTCATAGTAAGTACAGGACAAGATTTGGTAATGTACTACAGCCTGAGTCATTGAGATTAAACTTTTCTCCTACATCTTATCCTAAAGGACACATACAAGGTACTGTTGATGGCGTCAGTAATTATTTAGAAGCAAAATATAAAGAATTGAAAGGCAATAATGTGCTTTCATTTGCTAAGCAGGGAGGGGTGTATCATGTCTCTAAAGGGGTTTTTTATAAAAACCTGGATAAGGATTTTAACGATAGCAGAGTTCGGGCAAAATATTTCTTCCCTTCAAGAAGCATTAAAGATGAGTTTTTTAAAATTGTAGTGTATGGTCTTAGAAAGTATTTGCAATATTCGTTTGGGAGATCTTTAAGATGATAAGCATAATCATACCTGTAAGAAATAGAGAAGAGATTTTTTTTAGATGTATTGATTCTGTTGTAGGAGAAATAAAAAAAATAAAGGTCGCATCAGAGATAGTAATTATTGCTGATAGGTGTTCTAGAAGGAATATAGACAAAATTAATGATTTAAGAAAAAGAAACTCAATCATTAAAGTTATTTTTAATCTAAAGAAACTAAATATTTCCCAACTAAGAAATCTTGGAGTTAGGAAATCTAATGGAGATATTATTGTTTTCATTGATTCAGATTGTGTTGCTAGGAAAAACTGGTTAAAGAATCTTGTTTTTCCATTATTATACAATGGCTATGAAGCAAGCGGCGGATACTACTATCTAGATGGAAAGAAACTAAGTAACTGGTTTTCTACAGCTAATTTTGCAATCAAGAAGAAAACTCTTTTTAAGATAGGTATGTTTGATACTTGGATGCCTACTCACGAAGATGTTGACTTATTTCTAAGACTAAGAAAAAAAGGCATTGTTATCTACGAATCTAAAGATTCTTATGTTGATCATTATCGTGAGTATGGTATAGAACATCTTTCTAAACATCCAAATAAGGGAGTATGGTACTATTATTATCATGCTAAGAACAAAAACTTGTTTTCTCTTGTTTTCTCTATGGTTAAGGATTTGATTAGTCCTTTTCTTAGTTTGAATGTGACTAGAATTAGGTATGTTATTACTGGAAGTTTTTTGGCTATGCTTAAGAAATTAATTTCCTAATTAAGCTTATATATCCAAATCATAGGCCCGGTCATTTCTCCTGGATAGAATGTTTTTATTAATGTTGTCTCTTCTTCAATCTGTTTGTACCTTTCTATTTCCATCCTGCGATAATTACTTGCTTCAATGTACCTTTCTTTGAATTCTGAGGATAGAATAATGTAATCAACACCTCTTTCTTTGTAGTAAGAAAGAGGCTTAAGCACAATCCCCCATTTGCTTTCAATTAGTTTGAAATCCTTTTTTGGTTGTTGATCTAGTTGTGGGCAATAGAATTCGTAGGCAATAACAGAATTTTCTGGAATGGTTTTTTCAATCCATTCTTTTGCAAAAGTTCTTGTGTCTAGTTTGAAAAGATCTCTTGTGCCTGTTATAGTGTTTGTTAGTGGCGTTATAAGGATTAATATAATCAGGGTAGTTAGAGTGAGTGTTTTAAGTTTTCTGTTTTTTATACAATTTGATATCTCATAAATAAAATATCCAGTACATATTGCAAAAAATGGCATTAATACCAATATAGACCTAGAGAAAATAGTTTTCCATGTACCTGAGTAAAGAAAGAATAGGATAGGATACGATAAAAAAACTAAAAAAGTCCTAGATTTAGTTAATGACATTACAATCATTCCGAGAATAAAACAAAAAAGAAAAGCTATACCCAAGTCAGCCGTTAAGTATTCTTTTATTATATGCCAATGCCCAGATTTCATGTTTTCAAAACCAAGATGTGGTGTGTCTACTTGCCTGCCTTTTAGATATGATAGTTGATTATAGGTTGTTTTGTAGTCTAGGAAAATAAAAGGGCTTGTAATAAAGAACGTAAAAAAGAAAAGTAATAAGCATAAGATAATCTTTTTTGAGAAAACCCTTTTTATTAGGTTTAGTGGCTTGAAGCTTTTCGAAGAAAGAAAATGTGCTAATGTAATAGGGATAACTAAGAATATTGCAAAATATTTGGTGGATATTGCTAATCCTGTGAAAAACCCTGCTAGGAGATACGATTTCGTGTCTTTCCTTTTGTAAATCTCTATACAAAAGTAGATTGCAAGCAATGTCCAGAATGTAAATGGAATATCAACAGTTGCATATCTGCTGTTTCTGACAAACAAAGGAGAAATTGCAAGCAAGAAAGCCGAGATAAGTCCGGTTTTTCTATTAGAAATCTTTTTTCCAATTAAATATGTTACATAAACTGCTCCTACAGCCATTACAACAGTGATTAGTCTACCAATGAAGTGAGGGATCCACATATTGTTTATAATGTATGTCTTATATTGGCTAAAATTAATGAAACTGCCAGAGAAGTACCCTCCTAAGAAGATAACTGGGAATACTATTAGGAAAATTAGAGCAGTAAGATATAAATAGAAACCTGGATAATAAAACATATGCGGGTTTAGGTCTCCTCTGAAGAATCCAAGCGCAGAATCAATTATAAAATGCTCGTCTGGATGGTATAAATAAGGCAATCCAAACCAAGAACCCGCGAGGCTTAATGTTAGAGAAATCAATAGGATTACAAGTAGTACTTTATTTGTAATTTTAACTCTACGCCCAGGTTTCATTCTAACATACATCCCCCAACTAGCTGTGATTAATTAAATTATATAAATGTTTTGAGGGTTGTAACAAATCATTAATAACCTTTAAATATTATTATGCTCTCTGTTGCATTATGGGGCGGATGAATGTTTTTAAAAATCTAATTTATCTTGTAAAGCACAATCTTAAGTTAATTTATATTCTCCTCTTGGTATTTTTTAGTATCTTTACACTTTACAAGATGGCTACTTTAGGGTATAGTAGGATGGGAGATTACCGTGAATATGCTTTAATGACAGAATCCTGGTATAACCATCTTAGCCCGGATATGCAAGCACAGGATCTAGATACGCAGATTGTAAAAACCTTTATTGATAATAACAGTAAAATTCTTCATGGCTACTATGAAGCAAAAAACGGTAGGTATTATAGTTACCATTTTTGGATGTATTCTTTATTTAATGTTCCAAGTATATTTATGTTTAGGCTTTTTGGTTTTGAAGGTTTTAGGAGTTTTTATTTTACTAATTCCCTATTGTTCTTTGGGGCATTACTGCTATTCTTTTTGATAGCAAAACTTACTACTTCCCAAAAATTCCTTTATACCTTCTTGCTTGTTTTCTCTCCAGCGTTGTGGTTTATCCATTGGATACATCCTGAGGTCTTCTCTCTTAGCTTTATTGTGATTGCTTTAGCTTTTATGTCAAGAAAAAAATGGGCATTCTCGGTTTTAAGTGCTGCTATAGCCTCCACACAGAATCAACAATTACTTGTTTTTGTATTCTTTCTATGGTTTAAGGGTATGCTTAATTCAAAATCAAGATTTAAAGACTTTATGGTCTTGTCCATATGTTCAATCCCAGGATTTTTTCCTTTTATCTTTTATTGGGTTAATTATGGGACAACAAGTCTTTTTATAAGTAAGGGTTCTCTGGAAATTTCAAATATCTCTTTATGGAGAGTCTTTGAATTGTTCTTTGATTTGAATATAGGGTTAGTTTCATTTTTAACTATAAGCTTAGTTATCTTCTTTTGTATACTATTATCAGATGCTATCTATAGAAGGAAATTTACTTTAAATCTACAACTCTTCCTGGTTATTATTGGCACTATATTAATCTCTTCTAGTACAATTAATTGGAACAGTGGGACAGCAGGCCCAAGTAGATACGCTATTTGGTTGCTCCCTTTGATATTCTATATTCTTGTAATGCAAACTGGCTTGTTTAAGAGAACTAAATTAAGAAGGAGCTATATGTTTTTTTTACTTATTGCGATTATAATTCAAGGACTTATTGTTATTTCAGGAGGTTTTTTTGTTTGCAGAATCAGCTTTATTCACCATAATCCTGTGGCAAGATTTGTTTTGAACAACTATCCTCAATTTTATAATCCAACTTATGATATTTTTTGTGAGAGGACACTTAATAGTGAGATCTATTGTCTAGATCCAACAATCTATAAACATGAAGGCAGGTGTAAGAAGGCCCATTTAACCTGTAATGGACTCTCTAAACTGCACTCTGTTTGCGGTACATTTCCTGATAAGATAATAGATATTTGTTTTGAGAAAGGCAATACTAAAAAGCACTTCTATGTCAACTATTAAGGGTATTTTCCACAACCAACAAAAACCTTCTCGGTTTTTGAGGTTACGAAAAAATACATTTTTTAGTAACCTTTAAAAACACCTCCCATTTCTACTTCTAACATGAAAATACTTAACCAAAACCTTAAACACGGTAAAGTAAAGATAAAGGTAGATAACCTGGATGATTTATGGTATCTGAGTAATATAGTTGATCCAGGTGATTTAGTTAAAGGTAGGACTCTTCGTAAGATTAAGATTGGAGAATCTACAGACAGGAAGATGAAAGTGAGCAAAAAGCCAGTTTTCCTTGAGATTAAGGTTGAAAAGATTGAATTCCATAAAACCACTAACGCTCTTAGGATTGCTGGAGTAATTACTCAAGGTCCTGAGGATGTTGCACATGGCGAACATCATACATTTAACGCCGAAGAAAACACTGTTATTCAGATTACAAAAGAGAAATGGCTTAAGTTTCAAGTTGATAAACTAAAAGAAGCTGCTTCTGCTAAACATTCTAAGATACTTATCTGTGTACATGATCGTGAAGAGGCTTTTTTTGCTTTAAGCAAGAAGTATGGGTATGAGATGCTTACTTCTTTCACAGGAGATGTACAGAAGAAGGCAGTTGAAACCAAACAAGCAAAGTCATTCTATAATGAAGTAATAAAGATGCTTGGAGATTATGCAAAAAGGCATAAAGTAAGTAACATTGTCCTTGCAAGCCCTGCATTCTTTAAAGAGGACCTTATGAAAGAGCTAAAAGATACAGATTTAAGAAAGAAAATCGTTTTAGCTACTTGCTCTTCTGTTAAAGAAGATGCTATAAACGAGGTTCTAAGGCGGCCTGAAGTACAGCAGGTGCTTAAGCAAGACAGAATAGCTAAGGAAGTTAACCTTGTTGAAGAACTGTTCCAAGAGATTTCAAAAGAAGGAAAAGCATCTTATGGCTTAAAACAGGTCAAGGAAACAGCAGAAGCTGGTGCTGTAGCTAAATTGCTCGTAACAGATTCCTTAATACGCAAAACACGCGAAAAAGGAACATATAAAAAAATAGAAGAAATCATGAAACTAGTAGACAGTATGAAAGGTGGTGTCCACATTATCTCTGCTGAACATGAAGCAGGAAAGAAACTTGACGGTTTAGGGGGAATTGGAGCAATTCTTAGGTATAGGTTGAGTTATTAACATACAAAGGTTAAAACCTGTATATTTTCACTCTAAAACAGAAACTAAACTCACTACTGTTCGTAGGTTTCAGTTTTGAACAATAATGCCTACTTTAGTATACTCAAAACAGAAACCTTTAAATACAAATCATAGTATAAGCTAGCTTAAAGGACGGTGTCTGTATGATAAAATCTATTAAAAACTTTATTACAAAGGTCCTAAATAACCTATTCAAGAAAAAGAAACATATTAAGCTTGGTCTATATGGTCCTCCGAATGGAGGTAAGACTACTTTAGCTAACCGCGTATGTATGGATTGGCTTGGCGAATCCATGGGTAGTGTTTCTAGTATGGCACACGAAACCAGGGAAATCCAGATTAAAGAACAAATTAATATCAGATCTAAAGGTAAAGAGCTTTCTTTTAATCTTGTAGATACGCCAGGTATTGCAACTAAGATTGATTATGAAGAATTTATTAAGGCAGGCATGAAAGAAAAACAAGCAAAGAGCAGGGCCAAAGAAGCAACAAAAGGGGTTATAGATGCAATTAAGTGGCTTGATGAGATGGATACTGTCATTGTTGTGCTTGATTCAACAAAAGATCCATATTCGCAGGTAAACATAACAATTATAGGTAATCTTGCAGCAAGAGACATTCCTGTGCTCATAGTTGCAAATAAAACAGATCTTAAAAAAGCAGATCTTAAAAAAGTAGAAGCTGCTTTCCCACAGTATGATGTTGTTGGTATTTCAGCAAAGTATGGTGATAATGTAGATAAAT
Organism: uncultured Methanosarcinales archaeon; assembly: GCA_964550525.1. GTDB lineage: Archaea > Nanobdellota > Nanobdellia > Woesearchaeales > JANQNQ01 > CAZJZJ01. The sequence goes on along the minus strand of CAZJZJ010000001.1, from coordinate 13,477 downwards.
TTTATGAAGCTTTGTTTGCATTAGCAGGTTAAAAAAAGAGGTTGGTAGAATGTTAACGTTACAATTTATACCTTATTCAGAAATCGAAAGTCTGACTTCAGATCAAAGAGTTAAGAAACTTTTAACTGTGGTTAAACAGAATAAGATTGTATTGCTTGAAGGCAGGCTAAAGAAAACAGAAGAAACAGAGCTTATCCAGAAAACTATGGAAAGTATCAGTGACGATTTTAAGGGCATTGAACTAGCAGTGATCTTCCCTGAAGGCAAATATAAGAAATGGTTTGATAAATTAAAAAGACTTTTTTACAATATGTTACTTGGTGATAGGCTTGGCATGACCATTATGGGGCCTGCGACTGTTGTCAAGGAGATCAAAAAAGATCCTGATAAAATCCAGCTTTTTACAACCAACGGTAAAAGAAAGAAAAGGAAGAAATAAAAAGATGCCGCATCAATGTGTCCAATGCAATTCTATGTACGGAGATGGAGCTAGAGAGATTGTTAAAGGTTGTAATTGCGGAGGAAAACTTTTTTTCTATGTAAGTAATGACGCAATAGAAAGAGCAAAGGAGATAACTACAAACCTATCTAAAAAGGACAAAAAACAGATTGAGAACGATGTATATGATATGATCGGTGACAGAGTAGATAAAGATGCACCTGTTGTACTAGATATAGAGTCAATACGCATACTTAAACCAGGTAAATTCGAGATAGACCTTGTTAATCTTTTCAAGAAAAAACACCCCTTAGTATATAAACTTGAAGAAGGTAAATATGTCATAGATATAGCAAGCACGTTCCAGATGATGGACAAAGAATAATTCTTTATTTGTTTGCAATTATCTCAATAACATCTCCATTCTTTAGTACATGGCTTTTACCAACTGTTTGTTTGGTTCTAAGGTCTATTGCTCGGATAAAGTTTTCACCTATATCTGTATGTACTCTAAATGCAAAATCCAAAGCAGTACTCTTTCCAGGGATTAAAAAACAATCTGGCAGTTTATTGCCATCTTTATCTTCAAGATGTGAATTGGCAACTGGATAAACAGCAATATACTTCAAAAGCTTAAAAACAGCATCATCTAATACCTGTTGTACACCTGTACTACCAAACTTGTCAAGCACATTATTCTTAATAAACTCAAGCGCATTCTTTTGTTTTTCGTTTAATTTATCTTCTCCAATCAACTTTAGATCCTTTTCTCCAGGGACATACTCAACTAGGTTGTGTTTTGCAGCTTCTCTTAAAGCAAGTTCGGATTCTGCACTACATGCAACTAGCATATGATCAGGAAACTCATTCTCAAGTCTAGTGAAATTTTCAGCTGCACCAGGCACGTCTATCTTATTACATGCTATAATCATTGGTTTAGTGATTTTCCTTAATTCTGTAGCAAGAGACTTAAGCTGGTCTTCTGTCCATTCATTTGGTTTTTCTTTGTTAAACCCTAGATCTTTAATCAATCGTTCAACCATCTTCTCGTCAACACCCAGTCCAGAGAATTGTTTACCTATAGCTTTGTTCACTTCCTTTTTCTCTTGCACTACAGTTCTTGCAAACTTCTCCCATCCTTTTTTCAATATTCCATAATACCACATATCAATCTCTACTTCTAAAAACTTAATATCATTAACTGGATCATAGCTTCCTCGTTGTACAGGTTCGCCTTTTTCATTAGTACTACCTGAAACATCTACTACATGGATTAGAACATCTGCTTGCCTTAAGTCATCCAAGAACTGGTTACCCATGCCTTTGCCTTCATGCGCTCCTGGCACAAGGCCAGCAACATCTATCAACTGTACTGGTACAAACCTTTTGTTGTTTAAACAATAACCATGTTTTGGTTTACATTGTATATTGAAATCCTTACAAGCACAATCAATTTTAACAAAACCCACACCTGAATTAGGTTTAATTGTTACAAATGGATAATTAGCTATGTCAACCTCTGCAAGAGTAGCTGCTTTGAAGAAAGTACTCTTTCCTACATTAGCTTTACCTACTACTCCTACTATCATTTTAGTCTAGGAAGAAGATGATGTTATAAAAAGATTACTATACTCAAAATCAGAACTCCGTCACTACACTTCGTTTCGTTCCTTGAGTTCCAGTTTTGAACATACATAAAAAATTATACTCAAAACTAGAACACCCACACAAACTTGGCAAACTCTTCCACTCTATGTAACTCGCCTAGCTGTAAAGGTCCTTTTTGTGCATCAACATATACATCAAATGGCTTAGCAGCTATATCAAAACCAAGAAGCTGTAGAAACTTATTCATTTTTACAGCTGCACTGCCAGCAAGGGTTTTATGGAGTTTAGTGCAAAAAGCTACTGCACCTTTGTTTGAAAATCTCTGGTTTCTAATACCTGTAAAGAATTGTTTCATACCTTCAGATAAACCCCATTTATGTGTAGGTCCTCCAACTAGAACCAGGTCTGCACCATATAAATCATTTAACCTTGTTCTGTTGATCTGTTTACATCTAACATTAAAGGACTTTTGTTTTTTTAATGTTTTTAGCATAGTCACTGCGACTTTCTTAGTATTACCGTAAACAGTGTCATAAATAATGAGGATGTTCATGTTAAAAGAAAAATTAATAATTGAAACCGCTGACTGCTATTCCGTCTTTACTAAAGGAGACAGTATTTATTCCAGGGACTATTGCTGTACTGCGCATCTTTTTAATTTCCAGAGTTCTGTTAACTGTTTTACCCATTGCAAGACTCTTTAGCTGAATTACACTGTCACACGCAAACTCTGATACTGTGTCCCTTGTTAAATATCCTTCGCCTTGTGGAGAATCTGCTATAAATAGTGTTGTTACACCAAGGTCAGCCAGTCTGCTTATGAAGACGTATATGAATTGCTGTACTTCTTCACCGCCGCTTATAGAAGATGGTTGGATTTCAGTCCTCATAAAACTCATCTTTTTAGCTCCTTTAACTTTAATAGGCAGCCTATACATAGTTGCATTGATAGCTAGAATAGATAGAGAATCAATAACAAGCCTTTTCGCCTTACTCTTTTTTAATGCATTCTTGATTAGAGTAATTATATCTACATTAGCTTCATCAATAGGCATCTTAAGAAAACTGATTTTACCTTGTTTCTCTAATCTTGCAATATCCCAACCAAACTGTTTAGCCTGTATTCTTAGGTTTTCAGGCCTTTCTTCAATAGTTACATAAAGCCCTTTTTCACTATACTTTGTTGCACCTTTATACAGATACTGCAGACCAAATATAGATTTACCTGTACCTGGGCTACCGCATACAAGCACAGAAGAATTCTGTGGAAAACCACCTTGACAAAGCTTATCTAACCCTTTTATTCCAGTAGGAAGACGTTTCATGTTTACACACCTCTTTTCTATAGTGATTTAGCATGATTTAAAACGCTGGGTTATATATGTTTTTTGTTTTTTCGAAACATTTATATAAATATCTGTATGGAAAACAGTTATGGCTAAGAAATATGTTGTGACACCTTGGGAAGTTAAAGGGGATGTTGATTATAAAAGGCTAGTTAGCGAGTTTGGCCTTAAGGAGATAAATGATGACCTATTGAAAAGGTTAGAGAAGATTGCAGGCGAACTTCACCCTTATCTAAGAAGAAAGATCTTCTTTGCACACAGAGATCTTGGTTGGATATTGGATCAATACGAGAAAAAGAACAAATTCTTCCTTTATACAGGCAGAGCACCTTCAGGGCATACTCACTTAGGGCATCTAGTACCTTGGTTCTTCACAAAATGGCTCCAAGACAAGTTTGGTGTGGAATTATGGTTTCAGTTCCCTGATGAAGAAAAGTTTCTTTTCAAGGAAAAACTTACTTTGGATGATACAGATAGGTTTACTTACGATAACATGTTGGATGTGATTGCTTTAGGATTTAATCCTAAGAAAACAAAATTTCTAGTTGACACAAAACATGCAGGTGTTATGTATAAAGAAGCACTTAAGGTTTCAAAAAGGATAACCTTTTCTAGTGTAAAAGCTGCTTTTGGAATGAATAACGATTCAAATATAGGCAGTATATTCTATACAGCTATGCAAGCTGTACCTGCATTTTTACCAAGTGTAATTGCAGGAAAGAATATTCCTTGCTTAATACCTCATGCAGTTGACCAAGACCCACATTTTAGGTTATCTAGAGACGTTGTTGGTAAACTTGGCTATTACAAACCAGCTTCAATACAATGTAGATTCTTACCTGCTCTACAAGGTTCTTCTGGAAAGATGTCAGCTTCTGCACAAGAAACTGCAATCTATACTGTAGATGATGAGAAAACCGTGGCTAAGAAGATAAACAAGTATGCTTTTTCAGGTGGTAGAGATACTGTTGAGCAGCATAGAAAACTTGGTGGTAGGCCTGAAGTTGATGTTGCTTACCAATGGCTTACTTTCTTTGAAGAGGATGATGCTAAACTCAGTAAGATCTATAATGATTACAAATCTGGTGAGTTATTAAGTGGTGAATTAAAGGCCATACTCATAGATAAGCTGAATGCTATGCTTAAGAATCATCAAAAAGCAAGAGAAAAAGCAAAATCTAGGGTTGAAGAATTCATGTTAAAGGATTAACGCCTTCTTTTTTTACGTTTCTTTACTGTTTTTTTCTTCTTGGTTTTAGGTCTAGCAGCTTTTTTATGTCTCTTTATTCTTGTTTTAACCTTCTTTTTTGGTTTATGCTTTACTCTTTTTTTAGGTTTAGATTTCTTCTTAATCTTCTTTTTCTTTTGTTTTTTCTTAGGTTTAAATCTCTTTTTTGCGCTTCTTTTGTTTTTTTTAGGTTTAATAGACTTCTTTTTAACCTTCTTTTTAGCTTTAGCCGCCTTATCTTTCTTTTTTTTGTTTCTAATGAAATCATTAAAGCTTATTCTCTTATCTCTAGCTTCAAACAGATATTCTTTAAGAAGCTCCAAATCTTTAATCCTGTCTTCCATTTTAAACCTACTTTTATTTATCTTTCTAAGCTGCTAAAATGATATAAAAACCTTTCGATAGTATTTATAAAGAATTAGCAAAAAAGAAGAAAAAAAATTATTTACCGTGCTTTTCAGCAAAGTCCTTTGAAATAATCCTGTAAGCATCGATTCCTGAAGGAGCCTTTGCAACAGCGAAATTTCTGTTACCTTTCTTAACAATCTTGTATTCAGTAGCTTTAAATTTTTTCTTTGCCTTTACATCAAAAAAGTTTAGTTCTTCCATTTAACTCACCTCTGGTGTTGAATATTAACCTTTTATGCCCAAAAACGGGGCTTGTATATATAAATTTTGGGGTTTTTTACGCATATTTACGCATAAATCCCGCATAGAAAGCTTTTTAAAAACAACTCTATTCTTGTGGTCTGGGAAGGCTAGACCGGCGTACCAGCCCTACGTTATAACCGCAAATGGGCTTTATGGCGGGGTTGAAGCTGGAAAGAGGTATAGGTATTGATTATAGGTCTTAACTTGGACAATGATACTCTGTCCTGTAGGACTAGTATATATGAGAATCAGGTCAGGATGGGAACATAGCAGCCTTAACCATACTTATTGGTGCTTATAGGGTAGCGGAGTTGAGAAGAAGTTAAGGTCAACCTATGGTTGGTATTTGTATCCATTTTCAGTGTGCCTTCCTGTTTTTTACTCTACATAAGTCAGCCATTTCTCATACTTCTTATTCCTACCATGCACCACATCCAAGAACAAGTTATGCAATTCCTTGCTTACTGAGCCCACTTTACCATTACTGATCTTATGCTTATCAATCTGACCTATAGCAGATATCTCAGCAGCTGTGCCTGTAAAAAACGCCTCATCTGCATTGTATACGTCATTTGGCTTTAGAATGCATTCTTTAACCCTATATCTATAATCCCTAGCAATCCTGATTATACTGTCTCTAGTAATCCCAGGTAGAATATTACTTTTTGATGGTGTTTTGATTACTTTATTCTTAACAATAAAGAAGTTCTCACCAGGGCCTTCAGCAATATTACCTTGGTAATCAAGCAGTAAAGCTTCTTGGTAGCCTGAGTTAGTTGCATCTATGCTTGCTAAAACAGAATTATAGTATCCACCACTTATCTTAGCTATACTGTCTGTTGATTTGGGGTGTAACCTTATTACTTTGGAGATTTTGACTTTGACAGCTCTTTCACCAAGATAAGAACCCCATGGCCATGCAGCAATAAGTACCTTAACAGGAATTGTTTTCGGATGTAAACCCATGCCAAATCCGCGGTAAACTAAAGGCCTGATGTAGCCTTGTTTAAGCTTATTTACCTTCAACAATTTAATAATAGTCTTAATTATATGTTCTTTAGAATAAGGTATCTTCATTCCCATGCTTTTAGCAGAATAGAATAGCCTATCTATATGGTCTTTTAACCTAAAAATCGCAGGGCCTTTCTTAGTCTTATAGAATCTAATACCTTCAAACACTCCGTCACCATAATGGAAAGTGTGTGTAAGTACGTGTATCCTGGCTTTCTTGAAATCAACAAACTTGTCATCCATCCATACCTTTTTTGCTTTTATCATTCTGATAGACCTTTCCATTGCTTGTTGTGGAAGAAAATGATATTAATTGGCTTTTTAGCTGCCCTAACCTCAACTTTATCCCCTTTCCTGATCTTGTATTCCTTGCTTAAGGAATCAATTACAACAGTGCTCTCTAAGAATGTTTTGATTATAATCGTTTTTGTAATTCCTTTCAGCATCTTTGGTTTAATCAAAGCCCCAATATATGGTTCTCTTATTATATACTGCATTTTTCTTGATTCAATCTGCATTAATTCGCCACCTGTACTTCTAAGCCAGGCATGGGAACCTGCAGCTGTACTTACTATAACGCCAGAGGATTTCTGTTTTTCTTGTCTTTTTCCTATCTTGATCCAGTATCTTGATAGAAGGTAAGCTTTGATGCGGCCAATATAAACATCATTCAAAGCAAGGTCCTTTATTTTCTTATTATTAATCCTAGTTTCAAGCCTTGTCAGCTGTTTTATATGTTGTTCCCCTTTCAACAGCTTTTTAAGATGTTTTTCAAAATTATACCTGTTTGTTTGCATAAAGAATCCTTCTTTGTGATAAATATCTGAGTTGATTCCCCAAATAGGTGTTTTATCAAACACTTTATGGGAAATCCTAAGTAATGTACCGTCTCCACCAATAGTAATAATTACATCCTTATTCTTGAAATGTGTTTTCTTAGCTTTATCACGATTCATAAACTTATGTTTAATCTTATGCCTCTTAAGAACATCTCTAACTGTCTTAAGCGTTTTCTTATGCTCTTTTAGAGGACTGGTCATATACACAACTAAGATATTGTTCAGTTTCATGCTAAGAAGATAACCTTGTCTAATTTTATAAATTTATTGTTTTTTACCACCTGTTCTAGAATAGAAAGGGTTTTAAACCAAAGCAACCTCTAATTTTATATATGGAACGGAGCCATGTTAAAGCAATACCAAAGGTATGGGTGCCACCTAGAGTGGAACTGTCTGATTATTTATATAATCAAGCAGAGGCATTTCAGCATACGTTTGATGAACCCCCATACGCGACAATGTTAGCTCTGGAAGGAACTCGGGACCTTAGAGAGTATAGAACTAAGGACAGGGCACTTGAATCAGCTATTGGTTATTTCTTTCCAGATTCAGGCCCCAATGTATTGCATTCCAAATTAAGAAGAGATAATCTTAGTCATGAGCAGCGATTATCAATACTCAAAGAACAAATGGAGTTTGCCAAAGAGTTTTGGTTTAAAGAGTTTGTAATTCATCCGGATTGGTTTGAGGAAGGCACTAGGAATTGGCACGATCATGTGCTTGAGGATGATATGAGACAACATCTTATGATGGAATCCCAACAGTTTTTAAAGAAAGTAGTTGATATCTATCTAGAACTTAGTCCCGGTTTTAGGATGTTGCTTGAAAATCAAGAGTTTCTTTATGTTTTTAATGCGTTAGATGAATTGAGTAAGATGTGCGGAGTTCTCAATTCACGCCTCTCAGGTAGGAGACCACCAAAATCAATGGGTATAGCTTTGGATGTTTCTCATTCACTTAATACCTATACAACTGTTTTCATGAAAATGATGGGTAAAGAGGAATATCCGCCATTAATAGAACTATCAACTGTAGTATATAATGGTGAAGGCATGTATGGGGGCGAAGGTATGTTTGGTGGTAATGGCCATAATCCTAACCTGTTTGAATGCTATATTGGTTCTTCTCTTAGAAGGTATAAGGGCCTGATTAAACACCTCCATATTGGGGGATGTTACCTTGATGGTGATCCTAGGAATGATAAACGAATGACTCACGGTGGGATTATACTTGATCAAGAACCAATAAGTGAATCTGAATTAAGTGAGTATGATACATTAACACAACATCTTATGAAAACATTCAGGCTTGATTATAGAGCAATATGTGCTTTGGCTGTAAAACATGATTTACCTCTTGTTGTAGAGGTTGGGGAAAAAGATGTTATACCTTCTTACAAAGCTATTAAACAAGGCATGCAAGAAGCAATGACTGAAGTAGCTGATAGAGAAGCCCAACATTTTTAAACTAATTTATTCTCCTTTTTTCTATGGAAAACATTGTAATCTACGGTGCAGGTGCAATAGGTAGTGTAGTCGGAGCTCTACTTTCTGGCCAGAATAATGTTACTCTTATAGGCAGGAAAGAACATGTAGATGCAATTAACAAGAACGGATTAAAAGTAACTGGGGCTATAGATAAGGTTTTCAAGCTTAAAGCACATACAGAGATCGCAGAGATAAAGCCAGACACACTAATCATTCTAACTGTTAAAGCACATGACACTGAAGAAGCAATCTTAACTATTAAAGATAAGATTAGAGAAGATACTATTATATTATCCCTACAAAACGGCCTTGGCATAAGAGAGCTGATTAATAGAACTGTTGACAATAAGTGTAAAGTCCTATGCGGCATTACAATCATGGGTGTTAAATTTGTTTCTCCAGGCGAAGTTAATTATAATTCTAAAGGGAAAGCTGTAATTGAGGCTAATGATAAGGTTAAGGGGGTCTTTGAAAAAGGTGAACTGGATTTTGTAATGTCTTCAGATATAGAAAAAGAAATCTGGAAGAAAGCTATTGCTAATTGCGTGCTTAATCCATTAACATCTGTGTTAAAAATAAAAACAGGTGAATTACTTAAACACAAAGAAAAAGTCAACAAGATCATTGAAGAGTGCCTTTTAGTTGCAGCAGCAGAAGGTATAACTTTTGAAGAAGATGTTTATGAATTTGTTTTTGGAGTAATAAACAAGACAAGGGAAAACACCACTTCTATGCTGCAGGATGTACTCAAAGGAAAGAAAACTGAGATTGATTTTTTAAATGGTGCAGTTGTAAAGTTAGCTGAAAAACACGGCGTTGAAGTGCCTGTGAATAAAGACTTGGTGGAAAAGATTAAGCTCATTCAACCAAAATAGCTGGCTTCCCTGGCTGAGCTTGTCTAGCTTTACCTTCTTTGCTGTCTTCTGCTTTTTGGAGTTCAACATCGCAGTTAAAAGCTTTAGAAATAGCTTGTTTGCTTTCTTTTAGATTATCAAACTCCATCTTCTGGCTCAATATTTCATGAGGTATCTTAGAAGTGTCCTTAAGTAAAGCAGGAATTATCTTAGAGATATCTTTTCCTTGTTTTTTTAATTCTGCATCTTTCATAAAAACAGAGATCAATGCTTTTACATCTCTTGTTTTTTCAATTTGTTTCTTAAAAAGCTTCATAAACTTATACTTCCATTTTGGAGATACAATCACTTTAATCTTCTTTGGTTTATCAATCTTAATTAACTTAAGCACCTGGTTAATGTCAGCACTAGTCTTGTTGATCATTTCTTCAGCTGCCTCTAATTTAACATCAATCTTTTTTTCATCGTAAGAAGGCCATTTTTGTAAAGAACAGAATGGTTTTTCCCCTATACTCTCCCACAACTCTTCACATAAATGCGGGGTAAACGGACTCATCATAAGGATTAAACCTTCAACAGATTTCTTTGAAATACTTTCCCTTGTATTATACCAATTAACAAACTGCATTAAACTAATAATTGCTTTATTGAATTGTATGTTTTTTAAGTAGTCTGTTACTTCTTTTATTGTTTTGTTTAATTTACTCTCTTCTTTCTTGTCTATCTTGTCTGTTTTCTTTTTACCTGAGACTAAATTATAGAACTTATTCAGAAATCTATAAGAACCTTCAATACCTTTATCATCCCATTCCATATCTTTTTCAGGGGAAGCAACAAAAAGTAAGAATAGTCTTGCTGTATCTATTCCATATTTCTTAGCAACTTCTTCAGGTATAACTACATTACCTTTACTCTTGCTCATAACAACTCCATTTTTATGCAGCATACCTTGGTTAAACAAGTTAAGTGTAGGTTCACTAATCTTTAACATACCTAGATCACGAAGAAACTTAGTGAAGAATCTGAAATAAATCAAATGCATTGTCGCATGCTCTTTACCACCGATATACATATCAATCGGCATCCAATAAGCAGCTTTCTTTGGATCAAACGGCTTTTTATTGTTTTTAGAATCACAGTATCTTAAAAAATACCAAGATGAATCAACAAACGTATCCATTGTATCTGTTTCTCTTCTAGCTTTACCACCACATTTCGGACATTTAGTGTTAACAAACTCTTTACAGTTTTCTAGAGGATTACCTTTACCTGCTGTAAACTTATAATCATCTGGTAATCTTACAGGGAGATCTTTCTCTGGTACAGGCACTACACTGCATTTATCACAATATATCATTGGTATAGGGCAGCCCCAGAACCTCTGCCTGCTTATTAACCAATCCCTTAACTTAAATTGGACAGTAAACCTTCCACAATTATTCTTTTCAAGGAATTTAGTAATCTCTGGAATAGCGTCTCTATTATTCATTCCATTGAATTCCTCAGAATTAACCATTACTCCGTCACCCATATAAGCACGGATCATCCTGTTTACTTTTAATTCATAATCTGTAGGATTAATTACAATCTTTATAGGTATATCATATTTCTTTGCAAACTCAAAATCTCTCTGGTCATGCGCAGGTACAGCTATAATCGCACCTGTACCATATTCATAAAGTACAAAGTTTGCAATATAAATCGGAATTTTTTCTTTTGTTATTGGATTAATTGCGTATTTTCCAATAAACAAACCTTCTTTTTCTTTATCTTCAGCTGTCCTTGAAAACCTGTCTTCTAAAACTACCTTTTGTACAAACTCTTTAACAGGCTTTTCATATTTGGTACCTTTAACAAGATCAAGTACATCAGGATGTTCAGGAGCATAAACCAGGTAAGTAATTCCAAAGAACGTATCAGGCCTTGTTGTAAAAACAGATAATACTTTGTCTGAGCTATCGATCTTAAAATTAATCTCTGAACCTTCACTTCTGCCAATCCAATTCTTCTGCATAATCTTTACGTCTTCTGCCCAACCTTTAAGCTTTTCAATATCTCTTAATAGTTCTTCTGCATAGTTTGTTATCTTAAAAAACCACTGCTCTAGATCCTTAACCTCTACATTTGTGCCACTGTGGCGCCAGCACTTACCATTATGAACCTGTTCATTAGCTAAAACAGTGTTACATCTTGGACACCAGTTGACAATAGATCTCTTCTTGTAAACAAGGCCTTTTTCATACATTTTTAAGAAAATCCATTGGTCCCATTTATAGTACTCGGGAGTATGTGAAGCTACCATTCTAGACCAATCATAACTTAAACCCAACTCTTTCTGTTGTTTTATGAAATTCTTGATTGCGCCTTCTGTAAATATCTTAGGGTGAGATTTAGCTTTAATTGCTGCGTTTTCAGCTGGCAGACCAAAACTGTCATACCCCATTGGGTAAAGAACATTGAAACCCTGCATCCTTTTATAGCGTGCAAAAGCGTCTCCAATACAATAATTCCTTGCATGACCCATATGTAACCCAGAACCAGATGGATAAGGATACATCTCTAATACATAGAACTTTTTCTTTTTAGGATCCTCACTAACTCTGAAAACTTTTGAAGTTTCCCATTTCTTCTGCCATTTCTGTTCAATCTTATGAAATTCCACCATGATTAGAGGAAAGAAATCAAAAGGGTTTATAAAGGTTTTTACGTGTTAAATATTAATTATCTTACCTTCTTTACCAACATTAACAACTTTTGTTTTACCTACTATCTCTTCAAGACCTTCAGCTTCATGTACATGGCTGCATAGAAGAAGATCTGGTTTGAATTTTTCTATTGCTTTTTTTACTCCAGAACTACCTGGGAATATGTTAGTGAACTTCTCCATCAATCCTCCTTTAGGATGTACATGCGTTACCATGATTTTTTTCTTTAAGTATTTGATTTTTTCAAAGCCTTTCTTTAATAAATCATAAATCTCTTTTTCTGTTAATTGATGCACACCGATATTAGCTCCACCTGCACCGAATATACCAATGTTCTTGTATTTAACTGAATAACCATGTATATTCTTGACTCCGTATAGGTCTGCTAGGAAATCTGCAGTTGCAACAGTTTCATGGTTTCCTGGTATAAGCAGTACTTTTTGATGTCTTTTTACAAAAGGCCCAATAATGTTCTTTGTAGACATCTCGCCATATGTTAAATCACCGCACAGGATAACTAGATCTACATGCTCTTTCTCAGCTTTTTTAGCAAGTTTTTCTGCTAACCTTGTGTCGCCATGTATATCGCCTGATGCAAGTATTTTCATCTTGTTCACCTTTTGATTATCTGTGCTTTTTCTTTAGTCAGATCAACTAATTTTGAAGGCCTAGCCTTAAGTTTACCTTCATATATTATAAAACTTATGCCTGATTTTATCTCTGGGTTAAGATTATCAAGAGATGTCATAAACATGCTGCCTTCAACATTGACCGAGGTTGTTACGATCGGTATACCTATTTCTTCTATCTCTTCACTTATCCAATGATCTGGAATTCTTATCCCAATGGTGTCTAAACCAAGGTTAACTTTTTCTGCAACTGCATCTTTGTTTCTTAGTTTCATTATAAGAGTATAAGGGCCAGGTAATTTTTCGATCCATTCCATTGCTTTTTTATCAATCTCACAATTATTATGGATCCAGTTCTTTGAAGGTGCAATAACTGAGAATGGGTTTTTCATTCTTTTTTTTAGTTGCCGAATCTTTTGTACAGCAGAACTGTTGGTTGCATCACAACCAATCCCATAAATTGTATCAGTTGGATAGATGAATATTGCTCCTGCCCTTATTTTCTTGACTATCTCAACCTTACTGTACTTTACTTCATCTCTTGACAGTGTTCTCATAGAAAAAACGAATAATTAAGTGTATAAAAAGGTTGTGGAAAGAAGAGGGAGCAGAGGGACTTTCACACCTTCTTGTGGGACTGAGCGAGCTTGACGAGCGAATGTCGCACGCTTTTGGTCAAG